>QMPB01000175.1 GCA_003648395.1 Bacteroidota bacterium | reverse complement strand
TTTAGAAGTGCGTTTAAGTATTCAACTTTATGTGCCGTGGGAATAAATTTTTGTATTCCTTGCATTGCATCACGCGGTGTTTCTAATATTTTTATCATTCTTTAAAAAAAATTGATTTTGCTACTCCTAAAACCTATTAACTTATGGTTGCTTACTAAGCACTATACTAATAGAGGAAGTTTTCGTAAGGAAATCGTTTAGCATGTGCTTCCTTGATTTCAGAATAAATTAACTCACGTAGCTCATGAAGGTTTGTTTTCTCTTTGGCAGAGATAAAAATACAAGGGAAGTTTTCTTTTGCCATCCATGTAGTCATCATTTCGTCTAAGCTTATATTATCTTTTGTTTTGGGTGTTAAATCGTCTTCTTCCTTCTCAATAAAAGTATAAGCGTCAATTTTATTGAAAACCATTATTGTAGGTTTATCAGCCCCACCTATTTCGGCTAGAGTTTCATTTACTATCTGTATCTGATCT
This sequence comes from Bacteroidota bacterium, assembly GCA_003648395.1. Next base: position 7,522 of record QMPB01000175.1, on the reverse strand, counting down.
TCAAATTCAGCATGCGATATATCCACAACGTGAATAAGTACGTCGCTTTCTCTAACTTCATCTAATGTAGATTTGAAAGACTCAACTAATCCATGAGGTAGTTTTCTTATGAAACCTACGGTATCAGCTAGTAAGAATGGTAAGTTATGAATCACTGTTTTACGAACAGTAGTATCTAATGTAGCAAAAAGTTTATTTTCAGCAAACACCTTTGATTTACTGAGCATATTCATAATTGTTGATTTACCAACATTGGTATAACCCACAAGTGAAATCCTTAGTAGCTTACCACGATTTTTTCGCTGGGTTGCCATTTGTTTATCAATATTTATCAATCGCTTTTTCAGCAACGATATTCTATCACGTATAATTCTTCTGTCTGTTTCTATTTCTGTTTCACCAGGTCCACGCATCCCAATACCACCTTGCTGACGCTCTAAGTGAGTCCAAAGCCCGGTAAGGCGAGGAAGTAAATATTGATATTGAGCTAATTCTACCTGAGTTTTTGCATGCGAAGTTTTAGCGCGCTTAGCAAATATATCTAGAATAAGATTTGTACGATCAAGGATTTTGCAATTTAGCTCTTTTTCAATATTTCGTATTTGAGAAGGGCTTAGCTCATCGTCAAAAACAACCATATCGATTTCTGCAACACGAACATATTCTGAAACTTCATTAAGCTTTCCACTACCTATATAAGTTCTACTATTGGGAATTGTGAGATTTTGTGTAAAACGTTTTACAACATTGGCCCCTGCAGTTTGTACAAGAAACTCTAATTCGTCAAGATATTCTTCTAACTTATCAGATTTCTGTTGAGCACTAGCAACTCCTATAATAACGCACTTCTCAATTTCTTTTTTTGTAATATTCAAAATAATTATTGTTTAATATTTAGCATTGCAAATGTACTGAAATTAAAAGATGTATGAAGGTTAGTATAAAAGAAAAAGCGATTTTCCCCATTGCAAGGAACGCTTTGAATGGTTTATCTTAAATCTATTGCCTAGTATCTACACTAGCCTATACTTAATTATTGGTATTGTATTTCAAATATTTATAAATAAACCTGCAAATAATTATTATACAAGTCATTACTACAATTTAATTCTATATATTTGTAATTACTAAAAATACAGACTAAGAATTAACTTATTATTTACCTTAAAAGATGCAAGCTGATGAAAGATAATGAAACAATATCATCTAATAAAACACCACTTTGGATAAAGAAACTACAAGAAAACTCTTGGGAGTTAGAACTGTTAATCTCTGGTGGAGTAATATTCTCTTTATTTCAATTGGCAGATGTATTCTTAGGCTTTAGCTTAATGATGAAAATGACTAGTGCTTTCCCAGGCACGGATGCTTTAATAATACTAGGAATGCTAGGAATAAAAATACTTACAGTGGGTTTCTCTGTACATTTATTGTTACGAGCATATTGGCTCGGTATGGTGTGTGTAAATTATGTTTTCCCTGAGGGGATAAAAGAAAAGGCCTTTAAGAATAAAATCCCTTTTAAAGATAGTTTTAGAGATGGAGGAAGTATGCAGAATGAAATTATTTCCATTGATAAAGCTTCGGGTAGTGTAATGTATATCTCAATAATTACGGCTCTGGTTCTTATTGGAATTCTCTTTTCTTTATTATTCTTATTGCTCTTAACCTATTTCTTTGGCTTATTTGGTTTGGCTTTTAATGATAATATTGTTATTTACACAATGCTTATATATTTTGCAGACCTTATACTATTTGGATTTTTACGAAAAATAAAATATTTAAGCTATGTTTTATATCCAATTTTTAAAGTGTATGATTTTATTACTTTAAGATTTGTTTATCAACGCTCGTTGGATCTTTTCAGCTCAAATGTAATTAAGTGGCGAGCTGTTCTTGGAGTTATTTCATTGATATTTCTAAGTGTTTTTTTCACATATACTTCTATTTATAGAATTATGCATTGGCCTAATGCTATTGATGTTAGAGAGCATAGATGGGAAATGGCTCCTTCTGATAACTTTATGAGTCATGCCAGGTATTTGGATCAAGTACAAAGAGAGAATTTTATGCTTATTACACCAGTTATTCAGTCGGAATTAATTACCGATAATCACCTAATGATTTATATTCCTTACAATAAGAGATATGATAGTATGGTAGAATTAAAAGAAGGGGAAACATTAGCCTCTTATGTAGAAGTAATGATTGACGATAGCCTGTATTCCAATGTTAATTGGTTTAACTACTGGCCTGATAAGAATGAAGAAATAGGACTTAAAACTTATGTAGATATTAAAGGACTGAAAAGAGGTCAGCATTTTCTTAAACTTAGTTTTAATGGTAATAGTGCTTATAGAAGCGAAATTGCCTTTTGGAAGGATGCAGAGTAAAGTAGATGATAATTAGGATTACTTATCTTGTTCGTATATGTAATACCATGTTCGGTCTTATTATTTTTAGTTGCTTATAGCATTTATTTAATGCTAATATAAAATATTGATTTTGTTAATTGCTATTTTCAGTCAAAGGCGTAGCCAAGCCCATATAGTTGATAAAAGCTTTGTGAATAATTATGCAAATGGCTGCTTTGACTAACAATTGTGTTGGCTGCCATGCAACTTTTAAAGTGGTTGTGGAATAAAACAATAATTAAATATAATAGTTAAAATACGCTTAGCCCATTGGTTTTCATCGCATTATTTTGTACTATCCTTTTGTGCAATTGATAATAACTCCTTCCTTAAAATCTTATCCTATATTAATAAAAAAAGTGCCAAATCATGGAAATCTTAAAAAAAGTATCTTAACCATTTGGTTAAGTTTGACTATTTGGTTAACTTTGTAGTCTTAAAATAGGTGATATTTTGATTAAAGTGTAGTAAATCAGTACTATAACATATAATATAATGAAATATAATAAGGATACAAGTGAGAAAATATTGGATTCTGCCATTGATATTTTTCAAGAAAATGGTTTTAATGGAACCAGAATGCAGGCAATTGCTGACAAAGCAAAAATAAATAAATCATTGCTCCACTACTATTTTAAAAGTAAAGACAAGTTATTCCAGATAATAATTGAGAAGGCTGTTAAGCTTTTTATCCCAAGGGTTTTAAAAGTGATTAATGTAGAAGGAGATATTTTTCAGATGATAAGAGACTTTGTGAGTGCGTACATCGATATGTTACGTAAAAATCCACATATTCCTTCCTTTATTATTAATGAGATAAATAATAATCCTGAACGACTTCTTAAATTACTAAAAACTTCTGGCTTTAATGTGGACTTCGTGAAAGTAAAAATTCAAGAGGATATTGATAAAGGTATTATAAGGGATATTTCTCCAGAGCACCTTCTTCTTAATACTCTTTCCTTATGCATATTCCCTTTTGTGGCCAAGCCAATGGTGGTTGGAATAATTCTAAATGGTGAAGAGGATAAGTTTGAAAAGCTTTTAGATGAACGTAAAAAGGTAGTCGCTAATTTCATAATTGACTCCATAAAAATATAATAAAGCAATAAAATATATAGCTATGATAAATAAATTATTAACTCTAGTCTTCCTTTTTGGAATTCAACCAATATTTGCCCAGCAGATAAGTTTGGATTCCTGTGTGGCTGCTGCAGAACGCAATTGGCCATCTTTTAAAAAGGAGATCAGTATTTCTCAGAAGAGAGATTTAATAGAACAAACACTAAAAAAAAATTATTTACCAAAGATTAATCTTTCTGGCCAGCTTAGCTATCAGTCTGAGGTAATTACTTTCCCTGAAGTGCAATTGATGCCCGATTTTTTTGCTATATTACCACAAGATAATTACAGTGTTGGAGCTAATATTAGTCAAACTATTTGGGACGGTGGAATTACTAGTACTGCCAAAGATATACAAATGGCACAAAACAATGTGGAAGCCCAGCAGCTTAATGTTGAAACGTATGGTTTAATTGGTAAAATAAATAAGCTCTATGTTTCGTATTTATTTCTTAAGAAAAGTGAGAAAATAATCAATATTAGTGAGGGAGAGATAGATGAAAATATTCAATCAATAGCTTCTGCCGTTAAAAATGGTGTGATTACTAGCTCCGAACTTAATAATATTGAGGCTGAAAAGCTGAAATTGCAAAAGCAGCAAATAGAAATTCAGTCATCAATAAGTTTGGTACTTTCTTCATTATCAATGATTACTGGTTTGCAGTTGGATACAAACTATAAGTTTGAGCTTCCTACTTCTGCAGATATTGCCAATAAAGGAATTCGTCCTGAAATAGAGCTGCTAAATGCCCAGAAAAAGCTTTCAATGGCAAGTACTTCACAATACAAAACTAGCAGAATGCCCAAGTTTGTAGCATTTGGCAATGTGGGTTATGGACGCCCAGGATACGATATGCTTAATACGGATATGCATGGCTATTATATGATTGGTGCTAAGTTTACTTGGGATGTTTGGGACTGGAATGCCTCTAAAAATAATGAAGAGAAAGTTAAGCTCCAAACCTTAATTATTGAGGACAATATTTCAAGCATGGAAAAACAAATTGCCATTGAAGAAAATGAGTTTTTACAAGAAATGGATAGATATACAAAACTTATAAAACTTGATGAAGATATTGAATTGCTGAAAGAGAGTGTTTATAAAAACGCACAGAGTAAAATGAAAAATGGCAGCTTAACTTCTACCGAGTACCTTAAAATTTTTAACGAATGGAAGCGCTCTAAGCTTTCTACAGAGTTGGATAGAATAAATCTAATAAAATCAAATATTAATTATAAACATTCATTGGGATTAAAATAAGATTATTATGCGAAATACAATTTTTATAATACTGATAATGCTACTAATAAGTTCATGTAGCGAAACCATAGCTCCTGATGCTTATGGTAATTTTGAAGATGATGCTACCACTGTTTCTGCTAATAATGCTGGGCAATTAGTGGAATATAAAGTTGAAGATGGCAAGCATTACAAAAAAGATGATATTGTAGGTGTTGTTGACACTATGCAGCTTCATCTCAAAAAGGAAGTATTAATTGCTAGTATGAGTACAATAGATACTAAGGCTAGGAATGTAGAGTCTCAAAAATCTGTTTTAGATGAGCAATTAGCAAATGAACTTTTGAATCAAAAACGCGTTAAAAACATGGTAGAAGATGGTGCTGCCACTACAAAACAGCTCGACGATATTAATGCAGCAGTGAGTATTAGCAAGCAACGCATTGCTAATATTAGTATTCAACGGAATGCGGTATTAGCTGAGAAACGCGGTTTAAATGCTCAAATTCAGCAAATTGATGATCTAATTAAAAAGAGTTTAATAGTAATTCCTATTGATGGTACTGTGCTGTTAAACTTTGCTAAGCTTAGCGAATTTGTAGCCCCAGGCAAACCTCTTTTTACTATTCAAGACACCAAAACTTTAAGCCTTACGGCTTATATTGCCGAGAGTCAGCTTTCGGAGATTAACGTTAATCAAAAGGTAAGTATTAATATTGATAAAGCAGATAGTACAAACGTTTTTATAGGAACAATATATTGGATAAGTAGTAAAGCAGAATTCACTCCTAAGCAAATACAAACAAAAGAAGAGCGTAGAAATCTTGTTTATTCAATTAAAATAAAAGTTCCAAATACCGATGGTAGCCTGAAGATTGGAATGCCTGCTGATGTAAATTTCTAGAACCTTAATTTTTTTATTATGATTAATATAAAAAATATAAAGAAATCTTACGGAGATATTACCGCTGTTGACGATATTACTATTCATGTGCGCAAAGGGCAGCTGTTTGGTCTTATTGGCCCTGATGGTGCAGGTAAAACCTCGCTCTTTAGAATGCTTACTTCGCTTCTAATCCCTGATGAAGGTAGTGCCGTAATAATGGGTTATGATACAGTAAAAGATTATCGAAAGGTGCGTAATATCCTTGGCTATATGCCTGAACGCTTTTCTTTATATTTGGACTTAAGTGTGGAAGAAAATCTTAACTTTTTTGCTACAGTTTTTAATACTACCATCGAAGAAAATTACAATCTTATAAAAGATATTTATAAAGTTTTAGAACCTTTTAAAGATCGTAGAGCAGGAGATTTATCAGGTGGAATGAAGCAAAAATTAGCGCTTTGCTGTGCTCTAATTCATAAACCAGAGGTGCTTTTGCTCGACGAACCTACTACTGGCGTTGACCCAGTTTCTAGAAAAGAATTTTGGGAAATGCTAAAGCGTTTACAAGCTAAGGGTTTTACAACTTTGGTTTCCACACCATTCTTAGATGATGCCGAGCTTTGTGATGAGGTAGCACTTATACAAGATGGTAAAATACTGGATATGGATAGCCCTCAGAATATTGCTAAGAAATATCCTCATAAATTATGGTCCATATCGGCAAGCAATAATTATAAGTTACTCAGAGCTATAAACAACTATGAGAAAAAGAAATCTGCTTTTGCTTTTGGTAATTCTGTGCATTTGGCTACCGATAATGAGATTGAAATAGAAGAAATTCAAAACTATCTGAAATCAATTATAGACTATGATTTTGAAATAAAACCTATAGAGCCAAATATTGAAGATGCTTTTATGGAATTAATGAAGGAAGAATAATGGAAAAAGAAACTGTTATAGAGGTAAAAAATCTCACCAAAGCTTATGGTGCGTTTAAGGCTGTTAATGATATAAGCTTTGAGGTTTATAAAGGGGAGATATTTGGCTTTCTTGGAGCTAATGGTGCCGGTAAAACCACTGCCATTAAAATGCTTACTGGTATTATTACTTCTACAAGTGGTGATGGTAGTGTTGCTGGATATAATATTAATAAGCAACGCGACAAACTTAAAGAGAATATTGGATATATGAGTCAGAAATTCTCACTTTATGAAGACCTTACTCTTATGGAAAATGTGGAATTCTATGGTGGAATTTATGGTCTTAGCAAAAAGCAGATTATAGACAAAGCTACTCTTATGCTCGATAGACTACATATGAATCATATTAAGGAGACCCTTATTTCTGATATCCCGCTTGGCTGGAAACAGAAAATAGCCTTCTCAGTCGCAATTATTCATGATCCTAAAATTGTATTCCTTGATGAGCCTACAAGTGGTGTTGACCCTATTACTAGACGTCAATTTTGGGACTTAATTTATCAAGCTGTGGAAGATGGAATTACGGTATTTGTTACCACTCATTATATGGATGAAGCAGAATATTGCGATAGAATTTCTATGATGGTAGATGGCGAAATTCACGCTATTGGTAGTTTACAATATTTATTAAATAAGTATGACAGTAAAACAATGGATGAAGTTTTTATTAAAATAGCAAGAGGTTAATAGAATAGTAATATGAAACGAACATGACAAATTTTAATCTTAATCCCGATAGCTATCGGGGGACCCACAGGGGCATGATTAAAATTTTGTTATGTGACTCCACCTGCCTGCGGTAGGCAGGTATCACCGAATTAATAAATTTTAAACATATGAAAACATTTTTAGCATTTGTAAGTAAGGAGTTTAAGCATAT
>QMPB01000174.1 GCA_003648395.1 Bacteroidota bacterium | reverse complement strand
TTAGGAATGATGACCGACCCCAAATACGGTGGAAGTGGAATGGATACAGTAGCTTATTCATTGGCAATGATGGAAATAGCTAAGGTAGATGCTTCAATGGCAGTAATAATGTCGGTGAATAATTCATTGATAAACCATGGTTTAGAAACTTATGGCACTGAAGCTCAAAAAGAGAAATACCTTGTGCCAGTAGCTGATGGAACATCAATTGGAGCATTTTTATTATCTGAGCCTGAAGCTGGTTCTGATGCAACAAAGCAAAAAACTACTGCTGAGGATATGGGTGATTACTACCTAATAAATGGAGTGAAGAACTGGATTACTAATGCAAATTCTGCAGATGTATATCTTGTAATGGCAATGACTCATCCTGAGAAAGGCCATAAAGGAATTAATGTATTTATAGTAGATCGCCATAGCGATGGTATTTCTTTAGGCCCTAAGGAAGATAAAATGGGAATGCGTAGCTCGGATACTCATTCTGTAATGTTTACAGATGTAAAAGTTCCTAAAGAGAATAGAATAGGAGAGGATGGCTTTGGTTTTAAGTTTGCCATGAATATGCTAAATGGGGGAAGAATTGGTATTGCATCGCAGGCAACGGGAATTGCGATGGGAGCTATGGATTTAGCACTAAAGTATTCGATGGAGCGCAAATCATTTGGTACTGAAATATTTAATCATCAGTCTATTGCTTTTAAACTTGCTGATATGGCTGTAAAGGTCGAAAATGCACAAAACCTATGTTTGAAAGCTGCTTGGATGCGAGATAATGGTATTAAAGCTAATAAAGCTGCAGCTATGGCTAAGCGTTATGCTGCTGATATTGCTATGGAAGTAACGACGGAAGCTGTGCAAATTCATGGTGGATATGGATACGTAAGAGAGTATCATGTGGAAAGGTTAATGAGAGAGGCTAAGCTTACTCAAATTTATGAAGGAACTTCAGAAATTCAAAAGATTGTAATATCGCGAGAATTGATCAAATAAATAAAATATAAAATTATATAAAAATAGTACGCATGCGTACTATTTTTATAGTATATTTGCAATTACTAATAATTGTGAATGTAATTAATTGTGATAATCATATAAAAACATATAATTAGGGCCTGTGTACTTTGTGCCATTATAGTGTCTTATGTGGTTGATAAAAACAAAACACAACACAAAATAATAAACCAAACGATATAGGAGGAAGAAGAGCTTAAGTGTTCTATATTTCTATTATGTCTTATATGGTTAAGAAAAATAAAACCGACCTGCGGTTGGCAGGCATAAATAAAACAAATAATATGAACATTTTAGTTTGCGTGTCGAATGTACCAGATACAACGACAAAAGTAAAATTTGATGGCACAGCACTCCAGACAGAAGGAGTACAATGGATTGTGAATCCATGGGATGAGCTTGCTGTTACTCGTGCACTTGAGCTTAAAGAGTCGGGTGCCGGAATTGAAAAAATAACTGTTGCCTCAGTTGGTGGTGTAGGCGTGGAGCCAACAATTCGCAAAGCACTAGCGATGGGTGTTGATGATGGTTTTAGAGTAGATGCTGATGCAAAAGATGCTTTTTATACAGCAACACAGCTTGCAGAAGTTGTGAAAGCTGGCAATTATGATATTATAATGACTGGTTTCGAAAGTGCCGATTATAATGGAATAGCTGTTGGAGCAATGTTGGCTGAGTTAGTTGGTTATGCATCAATTGGTGCAGTTACTGGCGTAAATATAGATGGCGGCAAATTAGTTATCGATAGAGAAGTAGATGGAGGGAAAGAAGTTGTTTCTGTAGAAGGCCCAGTGATAGTTTCTGTTCAAAAAGGTATTGCTATTGATCCTCGAATTCCTGCAATGCGTGGAATTATGATGGCTCGTCGCAAACCTCTTACTGTAATGCCTGCTGTTGACTGTGATATTCTTACAGAAGTTGTAGAAATTGAACTTCCTCAAGCTAAAGCAGCTGTTAAGATGTTTGATGCAGAGGATGCACAAGGTTTACTTGACGCATTGAAAAACGAAGCAAACGTATTGTAAAACTATGTGTTAAGTGATGTGAGATATGTGTTAATGTGCTTGTCATACAACACATAACCCAAAACACACAACACACAACACATAACCCAAAACCAAAGAAACTATGTCAGTATTAGTATATTTAGAAAACTGGGATGGAAAGTTCAAGAGCGTAAGCCAAGAACTTCTGTCGTACGGAAATAAGATAGCTCAGGATATGGGCGTTAAAATGAATGCTATTTCGTTGGGCAATATTGCTGATGATGAATTAGAATCATTAAATAAATTTGGAGCGGAGAAAATCTTTGCTGTTAAGAATGGATTTGATAATGTAGATAGTGCTACATACTCAGAGGCAATTTGTAAAATTGCTGACGAAAATGGCGCTACAGTTGTTATTCTTTCGCAGGATAATGTTGGTAATGCATTGGCTGGTCGTATTGCCGCTAGCTTAAAAGCAGGTTATGTATCAGCGGTTACCGCTTTGCCAATAAGTTACAATCCATTTGTAATTAAGAAGAAAATTTATACCAATAAGGTATTTGGTCATGTGAAAATTAATTCTGAAAAGAAGGTTCTTACATTAGCTAAAAATACTTTTGGAATAACCGAAGGTGCTAGCGGAACTGTTGAAAATATAGATATTACAACAGCAGCAGCTAAAACTAAGGTAGAAAGTGTTGATAAAGTAATGGGTAAGCTATTGCTTACTGATGCTGAATTAGTTGTGTCTGGAGGTAGAGGTCTTAAAGGTCCTGAAAACTGGGGTATGATTGAAGAATTAGCGGAGGTGCTAGGTGCTGCTACTGGTTGTTCTCGTCCTGTTAGTGATGATGGTTGGAGACCTCATACTGAGCATATTGGACAGACGGGTAAAGTGATTGCTCCTAATTTATATATTGCTGTTGGTATTTCTGGTGCTATTCAGCACATTGGTGGTATTGGCTCTGCAAAATGCATAGTTGCTATCAATAAAGATCCTGATGCACCAATTTTTGAAGCTGCAGATTATGGTATTGTTGGCGATGCTTTTAAAGTAGTGCCAGAACTTATTAAAGCTGCAAAACAAGCTTAAGCTTAGTAGAAAATTATAGAATAAAAAAAGGTCATATTTCTTAGAAATATGACCTTTTTACTGTTTAGGTTTTTTTTATTTTGGCTTTGCCAATTCTGTTTGTTCAGCTACAGGGTTAATTGCATCTTTATTTAACTTAAGACGACCTTGACCTTCAACCTCTATTGTAATTGTTGTGTCTTTCATCTCAATTATTTTACCGTGAATTCCTCCGATAGTAACAACTTTATCACCTTTTTTCAGAGCTTCTCTAAATTTCTTAGTTTCTTTAGCCTTCTTTTGTTGTGGGCGAATAAAGAAAAAATAGAAAACTCCAATTAAAGCAACCATCATTATCATTCCTGAGTATGGGTCGCTACCGTCGCCGCCTGCTGGGGACATTAAAAAAATACTTAATAAGTTCATTGTATTGTAAATTTAATAATTAATATTCATTTATAGTTCATCGGCACTTTGTACCATTGCTTTTATATTTAATGTAATAACATTAGGTTGTGTATTCGCTAATACGGTTGCTGTTTTATGATTAAACCCTTTACGCATAAAGCTGTCAAAAGTGATTTCTACAAAGTTAGACTCGCCAGGCTTAATGGCTTTCTTTGGAAAACGAGATACTGTACAACCACAGCTTGTTTTCACTTGATTGATTATCAAATCTGAACCACCAACATTTTTAAATTTGAATTTATATGCAACTTTTACTCCTTCAATTACATTTCCGAAATCGTATTCTGTAGTTTTAAACTCAAATATAGGTAATGAAGATTCATCACCACTTTTATCAGCAGATATAGGATTATTAATCAGATCAGAAGAAAGATTATCATTCGACTTATCATTATTACAAGAGCTAAAAGCCAGTATAACAACAGTAATTATTAAAAAATAGATTCCTTTAATCATAAAACTCAAATTATTATTATTCTTCTGCAAATGTACATTAATTTTTTTTCGCTTATTTTATAAAAGTGAAAAATAAATAAATGGGAATTCAGCATATCAATAAATATTTTGCAGATTTAATAGAGCAAAATATTTGTTGTCTAATATGCCTAAATGTACATTAATTTTTTTTCGCTTATTTTATAAAAGTGAAAAATAAATAAATGGGAATTCAGCATATCTACTAAAATTATAGCGATAATGAAACACCTATGCCAAATGTTTGTTTTGATTGCAGACGAGGACCAACAATTTCCTTTATTCCATCGCCGTTTATGTCTTGTTTAATAATAGCATCATCATCATAAAGTATATCTAATGAGAATGTTGCTATGAAATGTTCAGAGATTTTATAAGTTAAAAATGTGACCCAATTAATATCTATATTTTCAGGATTTTCTACAAAAGAGGAGAATAGCTCTAGCTTAGAACTAATACTAAAACCATTTTCAAATTCTTTTTGATAATGAAATTTCACAAAAGCCCCAGGCTCACTTCTGAACCGTTGTGCAGGCACTATTATATTCCCACTAGTATCCAATATCGCTTTTTTCACTCCGAAGTTTCCATCATTAGCTAATTCTATATTATTTACAATTGTTAGCTTATATGTAAGAGGATTCACTAGAATTGATAGTTCTTCAATTGGGTGATAATCCATTCCTGCACCAGCCATAAAATAACCTGGTGCCATGAAGTCTGATACTATTGTTGAGTCGTTAGGGTATTTATAACCAGCAGAAAATTGTGATGAAAAACTAAGGTAATATGAATATCTCCATTTTTTATGAACTTCATAACCAAATTTAGAGGCATAATCTAATTTGTCATCAGTCTTTTTGGTGTTCATATCTGAAAAGAATAGGGTGCCATACTTGGCCTCAATATTATTTTCCCATGTGGCTTTATCTTTTGAATATTGTAATCTATAATGTAGAATCGTATTTATGTTTATTTGATTTTCACCACCATTAGCCCAATTTATGAAAGAAGTTTGACCCACATTTAATGAAAATATACCGCTGGAGCGCCAAGTGCTATCACGAGATAGTATTCTTTCGCTCTGAGATATTGCCTCGGTGCTAACTAACAGCAATATGGAGAATAATATGTAGGTAAGTCTTAACAAATGTTCTTCAAATTATAGTTGGCAAAAGTAAATAAAAACTATAGATGCATTAAAATTTAAAAGATAAAAAAAGCACCATTATAATAACAAAAAGTTGGTATAATGGTGCTTTATATAACGAGGTCCTCTATGTATTATTTTAAGAAGTCTTCCATATATTTATAATTAGGAGTAAAATCTCCTTTATGAAGTATTAATGCTCTTTTAAAAGGCTCAGGAATATCTAATTCGTCAAAACTTAAGTCAAAATCAGTATTAGCTAAACCTGTGATATATGGTTTTAATGCTTCACTAAAAGCCTCTGAAGCTTCTTTTGGTAGTTCTGATGGTAATATGTCTACAGCCATAGTTAATATTCCTTTGCCCGAAAACCCCATAGTAGCGGCTCTAGTTTCAGGATTATAAACATATACAGGGTCTTCTATATAAGTGCCCAAATGTGTAGATTCAATAGAGCCATCAGGGTCGCAAGTTACATCTCCAATTACACATAGTTTAGAATTACCTTCTTTGTTTAATTTATAAAGAAGATCCTTTGTAATGATTCTAGGGTATTCAGGAGCCCAGTACATACAATTCATAAGTATGCTTATTTCTGGAACATACTGTTCAAAGTTGTTTTTGTAAAATTCTGGATGATTATAATAATGTTGTAATTCAAAATCCATTGAACTATCCTTTGGTTTTGAAATATGCTCTTCTTTAAATACCACTTTATATACACAATCGTTGCGGTATTCTTTATTTGTACGTAATGAAAGTAGCTCTTCAGGGCTTATTTCTACCGTTGGCATTATATCTGAAATCTCTTGTGCGCCTTTTGATACGTTTCCATAACCAGTAAATCCAATTGTAAGAGGAGCTAAATCATCATTTAGTCCATTTTGTTTTAGATTATTTGCTGCAATTTTGATATCACTAATTGCATCTTCTAAACTTTTGTATTTATGCGATTGCTTTAGATGATTAAAAGGAGACTCAACACCATTTAGTTTACAGCGTTGACCGTATGACCAAAAGGAGTTAATCATTCCTGCTAAACCAGCAAAACGACCAAAAAAGATAAGACGTTTGCCGTCATCATCGGTTATTTTTTCATATTCAATAAGGTTGATCTTCTTTTCTATCATACGTTTCAATAAAGGCATATTATAATCTTGTCCTTTAATGGTATGCGAGAAAAAAACATAAGTCTTATCTTCTTCAAAAAAATCAATAGGCATTTCTTTAACCCCAAAAATAATATCAGGCTTATCTAATTTAGGGACTACGCTAATTCCTGATTTTTTATAATCTTCATCTGAGAAAACACGTTTAGAAGAACTCTCTACTTCGAAAGTAATGTCATTATGACTTAAGTCAGACATATGCTTTGGAATAATAGCAACCCTTCGTTCCATTAAATATTTATCCTCTATACGAATGCCTATTTTTTTCATTTATAAATATTTTTTATGATTTAATTGTGTTTGTTTCTATGTCTAGAGTCAAACTTGCTTATTGTTTATCAGGGTGGCAAAGATAGCTAAAATGCGGAATAATATAACATTAGTGATGTGTTTTGTTTTTATTTGTATAATATTATTAATCAAAGCAATATCCTAAATTGAGGGATTTCTTTTAATCATATTTTTTAAAAAAAAATATATTTGACTTTAGGGTTTTATATTTGTATATTTGTAGTTCGAAGTTGCAGAATAGAATTACCTTATATTAATTATAATAAAAATATAAATCTTATGAAAAAGTTACTCCTTCTTTTAACTGTTATCCTAATAACAACAAACTTAAACGCTACAATAATAAATGTAGATAGCGACCCAAATAGACCAACAGGCTATTATGGTGATTTGCAGTTAGCCTTAAATAATGCATCGCCTGGCGACAGTATTTACCTTTATCCGTCCAATAATTCCTATGGAACTATAACTATTGAAAAGCAAATTCATATTTTTGGTGTTGGCTTTGTAGGTTCCTCTGGAGGCTCTCTTTCGCGAATTGGAAATATTAATCTTGATTCTTCAACTACTGTATCGGGCAATCCATCGGGTTCATCATTTCAAGGCTTATATTTTTCATCTTTAAGCTGTCAAAGAAAGAATATTACTAATATTATAGTTTCTGGAAATGAGTTTTCTACAATATCGTTACAATACAATTGCTCAGGTTGGTTAATTGTGAATAATTTATTATCGGGATATATTTCTGTTAATAATAACTCTTCAATGATAATCACTAATAATATTTTTAGAAGTAGTACATATGGTATTAGTTCAAGTAATTCTACCTCTGTTATCATATCGCATAATATGTTTTTTTATTGGCAAAATTTTAATTCAGTTCATAATGCTATTATCTCTGATAATATATTTATGTTTAATACCGCAACGCCCACCAGCTCATCAATGTCACATAATGTTTTCAATAACAATTTGGGGTGGCGATCTGCATTAAACCCTGCAGTATTACCTCCTGAGGGTAATAGCGGAAGTGGTAATATCCCTAATCAAGATCCTTTATTTGAAACTGGTCCTTCTAATACGTCTTACGACTATACCAAAGATTATCATTTACAGAGTACATCTCCAGGCAAGAATGCTGCTTCCGATGGAAGCGATATTGGTATTTATGGAGGGAGTACTCCTTTCGTTTGGGGAGGGATTTATTCTATTCCTAAAATAACTATGACTAATATTACCAATCCAGTAATAAACCAATCTACACCAATTAATGTAAATATTAAAGCCAAGAAAGCAGGGCTATAAAAATAAATTGAATCATTATAAATTATTTAAAATTATAAAATTATGAAAAAATATATACTTTTTGCCTTAATACTTACTTTTGCTACAATAGCTGAAGCTACAGTAATAAATGTTGATAATAAATCTAATA
>QMPB01000173.1 GCA_003648395.1 Bacteroidota bacterium | reverse complement strand
CCATTCTTACATCAACCATTATATCTATAAACTCCATTTTTGGTATCAATCCTTCTGGGGCTTTTGGCTTTTCTTTTAAGTGGCCACAAGATGATACAAAAACTATGGTTAATAGAATAGTAAGAAAAAATATGATTTGTTTATTATTTAAGGAATTAGCCATTATCTGGTTTTTTAGGTTCATTAAAAATATAGTATATTCTAAAAGTAAGTATATTGTTATATTGCTTGCGTGTCCATGTATCTCCAGCAATATTGCTATACGTTCGAGTTCTTATTACCATAAAGGAATAAGAGTATCTAAAATTAAACTTCAGTTTTTTGTAAATAGGAACTCTTAAATCAAATATACCATTGAGGTCATTACGAGCATAATCACCACTGTATAAACTTAAATCAGTTTGCTTTCCCCATTCAATTTCCTTTACACCAACTAGTTTGCCCCAGCTTAATCCAAGCCCAACTGTTAAAAATCCTTTATCTGTAAAATGCAGTATTACAGGCACTTCAGCATAGTTTAATTGTAGATTATAGTATGGATATAATTTGCCTGCTTGATAATTACGAGGATATTTCTCATAAGCACCTTTCTGACTAAAAGAAGCCTCGATGCTTATAGCCCATCGCTTTTTGAATGGCATAATTGCTATTGCTGAAGCGTTAATGCCAAATTTCTTGAAACCAACAACCTCATCACCATCAACCTGACTTAGATTTGTGCCAAATGCAATAGCTCCTTGGATGCCTTGTGTAGAAGCAGCTTGAGTTAATAGTACTATAAAAATAGTAAGTAATATATATGCTGAATATCTCATTTATTGGTTTAAAGAAACTTAACGCAAAATTGCGAATAATATTTTAATACTGAACATCAATATTTGTTTAAGAGACGGACAGTTTATTGATAGTATTATTTACAATATTCCATACCTTTGCCTTCATGAATAATAAACAAATACTGAAACTTGGTTTTTCGTCTTGTCCTAATGATACTTTCATCTTCGATGCTATGATACATGGGAAAATTGATACTGAGGAGCTTGATTTTGAACTTGTAATAGAAGATGTAGAGGAACTTAACCGCAGAGCATTTAATAATGAATTGGATATTACTAAAATCAGTTTTAATGCATATACAACTCTAGTAAGCAATTATATTTTGTTAGATGCAGGTGCAGCTTTGGGCGAAAATTGTGGACCATTGATTATTTCAAAGAATCCAATTAAAATTGAAGAACTCAAAACTAAAAGAATAGCCATTCCTGGCATTAATACTACTGCTAATCTACTCATGAAACTTGCTTTTCCAGATTATCAGAATAAAGTTGAAATGTTATTCTCAGATATTGAGAAAGCAATAATTGATGGTTCTATTGATGCAGGATTAATAATTCATGAAAGTAGATTTACTTACGAGGCTAAAGGACTTTTTAAAGTAATAGATATTGGAGAATATTGGGAAAATATTACTAATACTCCTACTCCATTGGGAGGAATACTTGCAAAAAGAGAATTAGGCAAAGACTTGATTCTGAAGATTAATAGAGTACTGAAACGTAGTGTCGAATTTGCTTTTAATAATCCCAAGAGTAGTTTTGAATTCATTCGCCAACATTCACAAGAAATGAGCGAAGAGGTTATGTATAAGCATATTGAACTATATGTGAATCATTATAGCCTTGACCTTGGAGAAGCAGGAAGAAATGCTGTAAAAACTTTGTTTAATAAAGCCAAAGAAGCAGGATATATTTCTGAAGTACATAATGAACTTTTTTTATAATTTTGCCTAATAATAATAATTCCCCGATATATCGGGGCAGGCTGGTTATGATTTCATAAATTATTGATATGTAAGCAATTACAAGTAGTAGTTGAATTTATATAAATTATTGTAAACCAGACCGTTGCGACTTTTCGGCTTTGCGAGAAACAAAAAGTCAACGGAGTATTGCTAATAATGAATTTCACATTAAATATTAACAAATGATAGTAGTAACAGGAGCAGCAGGATTCATTGCCAGTGTTTTAACTGGAGCATTGAATGATGAAGGTGAGAATGATTTAGTTTTAGTGGATAAGTTTGATAATGAAGCTAAGATGAAAAACCTTGATAATAAGCGGCATTCTCAACTTATTGAAAGAGATATTTTTATTGATTGGTTTGAGAAGAACGCAAAGGATGTTGAATTTATTTTTCATATTGGTGCAAGAACTGATACTACTGAATTTGATAAGAAGATATTTGACAAACTAAATCTTAATTATACAAAATCAATATGGAATATTTGTGCTGAAAACAATATTCCAATGGTTTATGCTTCCTCTGCTGCTACTTATGGTGATGGAGAACTTGGCTATGATGATAATCATGATATTGTAGAGAAATTGAAACCACTAAATCCTTATGGAGAATCTAAGAATGATTTTGACAAATGGGCATTGAAGCAAGATAAAAAACCTCCCTATTGGTATGGATTGAAATTCTTTAATGTATATGGACCCAATGAATTTCATAAAGGTAGAATGGCCTCTGTAATATTCCATGCTTATAATCAAATAAAAGAAACTGGTGGCATGAAACTATTTCGCTCACATCGTCCAGACTTTAAAGATGGAGAACAATTGCGTGACTTTGTATATGTAAAGGATGTGGTTGAAGTAATGCTTTTCTTTTATGAGTTTGAAGGAGAATCCGGACTTTACAATCTTGGAACAGGTAAAGCAAGAAGCTTCCTCGACCTTACTAAAGCAACTTTTAAAGCAATGGGAGTTGAAGAGAATATTAGCTTTGTTGATACACCAGAAGATATTCGTGATAAGTATCAGTATTTCACTGAAGCTAATATGCAGAAGCTTTTAAATCAAGGGTATGCAGTGCCATTTTATGATTTGGAATCTGGCGTTGAAGAGTATGTGCAGGAGTTTTTGATGAAAGAGGATTATTATTAATGAGTTCTAAGTTGGGAGTTCTAAGTTAAAAGTTAACCTACTAACATAACAACTCAACACCTAAAATAATCAACTCAACAAATAACCGAATAAACAAATAAACTTATAGTATAAAACCCTAACTTTGCTTTTGCAAAAACCGTTTATTAATGTCACAACAGAAGAACCAATTTCTTAAGGATACCGCAAAAATTGCATTTGACGAAAATCATCGTAAAATCATTGATTTCAATATCTCGCGCTACGATACTGCAGTGGCAAAGGGTAAAACACAATACCATAACTTAGACCTTGCCAAGGAAAGAGCAGCACGTATAAAACGTAATGTTGTTAATAATTTGGAGTCATACCTCAAAGAGTTCGAGACAAACTTTATTAATAATGGTGGCGAACTTATTTGGGCTAATGATGATAAAGAAGCAATAAATGCGATACTAGATATTACAAAGATTTACAACGTTAAGAAACTTGTGAAGTCTAAATCAATGGTGACTGAGGAGATAGAACTAAACAAGCATCTTGAAGCTTCAGGCATTGAAACTTTGGAAACAGATTTGGGAGAATACATTGTTCAAATTGCTGGTGAAAGGCCATATCACATTGTGACCCCTGCAATGCATAAGAGTAAGGAAGATATTGCAGAACTATATCACGAAAAATTTGATACTCCGAAGGATATGACTCCCGAGGAATTAACTCATTATACTCGCATTAAGCTTCGTCAAAAATTCACCCATGCCGATATGGGAATTACTGGTGGTAATTTTTTAGTAGCTGATGTTGGAGGAATTGCATTAACTGAGAATGAGGGAAATGGTGTACTCAGTATGTCAATGCCAAAAATTCATGTTGCTATAGTTGGTATTGAGAAAATATTACCATCTATCAACGATTTAGAGTTATTTTGGCCTCTTTTATCAACTCATGGCACAGGACAGAAGGTAACAGTATATAACTCCATAATTAGTGGGCCAAAGAAAGCTGGTGAAACTGATGGCCCAGAGAAAATGTATCTTATTCTTCTTGATAATGGTAGAACTAATCTGCTAGCAAAAGAGCATCAAAAGTTAGCTCTTAGCTGTATTAGATGTGGAGCCTGTCTTAATGTATGTCCTGTATATAAAACCATTGGTGGACACGCATACGAAACTACTTATAGCGGACCAATTGGAGCTGTGATTACTCCTCATATGCGAGGAATGAAAGAGTATAATCACTTAAGCTTTGCCTCTACACTTTGCGGCAGATGCACTGTAGAATGTCCAGTAAAAATACCTTTACATGAATTATTGCTTTACAACAGACGTGATGCTGTAAAAGAAGGCAATACTGATAAGAGTTTTGATAAAATAATGGCTGCATATAAAATAGTCATGAAAAAACGTTGGATGATAGAAACCTTCTCTCCAACAATGAAAAATATAGGTGTTGGAATAATTTTTAAGAAATCGTGGGGAACAAAGCGTAAATTACCAAAGTTTAAAGAATCCTTTAATCAAAGATGGAAAAAAGATCATAAATTTTAAGGCTAATCTGCAAACTATTATTGTTTAAGCGCGTCTGACCTATAGTATATAGGGCTATTATTAACCTTGTTGTATTAAATAGTTGTTTAATTAAACAGCTTATTTTTGGCATAAACTTTGTAAATGTCGCATTCTGTTATTAACATAACATAATATTATTAATTTGCACACGTTCATCAGTAGATCACATACTTAGATTGCACACTATACAAATAAATACTAATGAAAAAAATACTATTTAGCATTTTAGCATTGCTTATTAGTTTTAATTTATATTCTCAGAATATGAAAACTACTATATCTGGTTATGTAAAAGAAAAAAACTCAGGAGAGTTATTAATAGGTGTTAATATCTATTTACAAGGAACACAAATAGGGACAGTAAGTAATACTTATGGTTTTTATTCTTTAACTATCCCTCCTCAAGAAGCTACAGTTATCTACTCCTTTGTAGGATACAAACCAGTAAAAATTCCTTTTGGATTTGATAAGGACACTGTTATTAATATCATTCTAGATCCTAATATTGAATTATCAGAAGTAGAAATATATTCTGAAAGAGATAAGATAAGTGATAAGGCAGAAATGAGTGTTGTAAGTATCCCTGTGGAACAAATAAGACAAATTCCTGCTCTTTTGGGGGAGAAAGATGTTTTCAAAGTACTTCAACTAATGCCAGGAATTCGTTCTGGAAGTGAAGCCAGCTCCGGTCTATATGTTAGAGGTGGCGGTCCAGATCAGAATCTAACTATTCTTGATGAAGCTCCCGTTTATAATGCAATGCACCTTTTTGGTTTCTTTTCTGTATTTAATGGAGATGCAATTAAAAGTATAGAAATGTATAAAGGAGGCTTTCCTGCGCGTTATGGTGGCAGGCTCTCTTCTGTAATTGATATGACATTAAAGGACGGTAATAAGCAAAAGTTTGGCGGTGAAGGTAGTATTGGACTATTATCTTCGAGATTGTTACTCGAAGGCCCAATTGTCAAGAATAAATCTTCCTTTATGATTTCTGGTAGAAGAACATACGTAGATGTATTAACTAGACCTTTTATGAATTTAGAAGATGGTACCGCAGGCTATTACTTTTATGACCTTAATGCTAAAGTTAATTATGAGATAAGTGATAAAGATAAAATTTACTTAAGTGGATATTTTGGAAGAGATAAATTCTTTGGAGGCTATGATGATAGTTACGGTAGTGAGCAGTATAAATTGTTTTGGGAGAATGCTACTTCAACTCTAAGATGGAATCATCAGTTTTCTAAAAAACTCTTTAGCAATACTTCAATTATTTATAGTAATTATCAATTTGTAATTGACGCAGAGTCTGAGTACCAACAAGATTATTTTCACTTGAGATATAAATCTGGCATTAGAGATATTGGAGTAAAAACGGACTTCTCATGGATTCCTTCGCCAGACCATTACATTAGAACAGGATTCAATTTTACTAATCACTTATTCACTCCAAGTGCTGTAGTTCTTGAAATAGCCTCACAAACTATTGAACAAAATGTACAAGAACTTAATTCTTTAGAATCAGCAATGTATATAGAAGATGAATGGCATATTATTCCTCAGATGAAAATGAATGCTGGTTTAAGACTAAGTAGTTTTACACATAATACTAAATCTTATTTTGGTATAGAACCTCGTTTATTATTGAGCTATATGTTTACCGATATGTTTTCTATTAAGGCAAGTTATGCCGAAATGAATCAGTATGTACATTTATTAACCTCTACGGGTATTGGTCTTCCCACTGATTTATGGGTTCCTTCAACTGATAGGATAGGACCTCAACATTCGAGACAATTTGCAATGGGTCTAGCTCATGATTTTGAAGATCCTTCTTATACTATTTCATTGGAAGGATATTATAAAACCATGGATGATATTATCTCTTATAAAGAAGGCTCTAGTTTCTTAATGATAGATGACCCTACAGACCAATCACAGGATTTTCATTATGAAGATGCTGTTACTGTTGGTAAGGGATATTCTTACGGATTAGAATTTCTATTGCAGCGTAAGTTTGGTAAATTAACTGGTTGGATTGGATATACACTCTCTTTAACAAAATATAAATTTGCTGAATTGAATAATGGAAATGAGTTTTTTCCTCGCCACGACAGACGCCATGATATTTCTGTAGTTGCTATATACAAAATATCAGACGTCATAACCCTTAGTGCTACATGGGTTTATGGAACTGGAGATGCTATAACACTAGCAAATAGTACTTATAACGCATACACTCATAATCCTAATTCTACAAATAATGGAATGTCCAATGAATATAAATATTTTAGCTCCAGTTATGCGAATTACTATGGTGAGAAAAATTCGTTTAGAATGGAAGCTTATCATAGATTAGATATTGGAGCACAGTTTAGTAAAAAACTGAAATGGGGAGGCACAAGAACTATTGAAGTTTCTATTTATAATGCTTATAATCATCTTAACCCATTCTTCTATTATACAGGTTACGATAATAGAAGAAATGAAACCGTATTAAAGCAGTTTACTCTATTCCCAATATTGCCAAGTGTTGCTTATTATTTAAAATTTTAATTTTTTATGAAAACTATAGTTATGAAAATTAGATATATATCTTTGAAATATTTTATGGGACTGCTAGGAATAATTATTTTTACCTCCTGCGAAAAGACGGCTAATGTTACAATGCCAGAAACAGATCCTATACTTGTAGTAGCTGGTTTTGTTGCACCAAACGAGGATACAATTAGACTCAAACTTACTTGGACAACACCCATATATTATCACTCAGGGTGGCACGAAAGCAATTATGAACCAAATGCAAAAGTAGTGCTAGAAGGGTCTAATAGCTCTTACTCTCTTGAATATGATACTAATGGTAATTTTTACTATACATCCAATGCAAATTTTACCGTTAACGAAGAAGTTGATTTAGCAATAACATATAAGGATATGCCAATAGTAAGAGGAAAATGTAAGATTCCTGAAACACCATTATTTACTATTGAAAATAAAGGATATCAAACTACCAATAATGGAGATTATTACGAAAATTATTATCAAATAGACTTTACAAGTTTAAATACTAATCCCATTAATTATTATAGAATAAGAATGATTGGTTATTATTCTGATATTTCTGGTTACCAATATTCCCAAAACTTATGGTTATCGGGAGGAGACCTATTTGAACTAAAACAAAATGAAACAACATCAATTAAAGTATATACTGATAAAGGAGGAGAAACAACATTAGATTCTGTTAGAGCATATGTAATTCATGCCAGTGATGAATATTATAAATATCATCTCTCAGTTTATAACTATCAAGGTGATGACCTATTTGTTGAACCTAGCCTTATATACGATAATATAGAAAATGGCTTGGGTAATTTTAGCGCTTATAATATGGTTTCTGATACATTAATATTTAAGTAATCTTAATTAATCTGCACTTTTAAGTTGCTTTTACTATTTAGTAACTAATCAGTGTAAATTGCCTTTATTATTACAATTATAGAGTACTACGTATATCACTGACCCTGAAAGGGTCAAATACGAATAACCATGGGCGGAGCCCCATGGTTATGAATACTAAT
>QMPB01000172.1 GCA_003648395.1 Bacteroidota bacterium | reverse complement strand
CAAAGCATGCTCTTCATGGCTTTTTTGAAAGTTTAAGAGCTGAGAATATTCAAAATAACATAAAAGTAAGCATAGTAATTCCAGGAAGAATAAACACACTTATTTCAAATAATTCTATCACAAAAGACGGTAGTAAACATGGCAAACTTGACGAGGGGCAAGCCAATAGTATGAGCCCTGACATGGCTGCACCAAAAATTATTAATGGAATACTAAGAAATAAGAAAGAGATTCTAGTTGGAGGCAAAGAATTGCTAATGGTACATTTCAGAAGATGGACTCCTCGTTTATTTTATTATTTATCTAATAAAGTTAGTGCAAAATGAGAATTAAGAACATAAGTATAAAGGCTAGCTTCATTAGTCTACTATTCATTCTCGCTTTAGGGTGTAATACTCAGGCTCAGAAACAATTTGTACTTGAGTCAACACTTCTTAAAAACCCAGATACTTCTTTGGTATTTATTCCCAAAAACATGGATTATTTGGCGGATAAACTTCCAGTAGTTATCATGCTTCATGGTTATGGTGGAGATTACAAACAATGGAATAGTATTATTAATATTCAAAAGTATGCAGATAAATACCATTTTATTGTTGTTTGCCCTGATGGTGGCGGTAAAGATTCTTGGTATTTTGATAGCCCTATTCTTAAAGATTCTAAGTATGAATCTTTCTTTATTGAAGAATATTTACCTTATCTAAAAAGTAATTATCCTATTGATACCAATGGCATATTCATTACAGGATTGAGCATGGGTGGTCATGGAGCCATGTATTTGTTTCTTCGCCATCCAAATCTATTTGCCTCTGCAGGAAGTACTAGTGGTGTGCTTGACTTAAATTATTCTGGATTGAAATATAGCAGCCTAAGCAATAAATTGGGAGAATACAACGATAGCAAAAAGCTATTTGATGAATTCTCGTCAATCAACTATCTCGATAATGTGAAATTTGGGACTTCGCATCCTATTATATTCGACTGTGGCAATAAAGATCATCTATATCAGGCCAATAAGAATTTCAAAGCTAAATGCGACTCATTGAGTATTAATGCTTTCTACTTTAGTTTCCCCGGCCGCCACAATAGAATGTACTGGAAAGAGAGTATCCCTTGGCATTTTGAGTTTTTTAGTAGGGTGTATATGAATTAAGAATTAGTAATTATTTATTCTGTTTATCAATCATTCTACTAATCTCTCTATCAAAATCAGAAATGTAATTTTCATCTTGTATTATTCTATATTTTTCATATTCACTTTCAGCCTTTAGTTTAGCTTCAAGCATACTTATTTTTCCAAAATCATTTAATATTGGATAATCTGCCAATTCTAAAAACTGATTTAAGAATTTATCCCAATCTTTCATATTCATAACAGACTTATTTCTTGCCCTACTTTCTGCCAAATCTAAATAAGCTGTAACAATTTGCTCTAATGCTTTAATATGTTCGGTATTCAAGTAATTCTTTGCTATACTAACATCACTCTTCAATATCTTACCCTCAGGAGCATGCTTCCAAGTTTTCAAACCCATATATATCTTTTCAGCGTCTGCCTCAGAATAAATAATTTCCGCAGCAGTCTTTCCTATTATTGCCCAGTGCAATTTATTTTGTACACTAGCAAAAAAATGTTTGGTAATATCTGATTTACTATCATAATCTGCCGATAAAGCATAAATATCTGTTATTTTCTGATATAACCTTCTTTCACTTAAACGAATTTCTCTAATTCGTTCAAGCATTTCATCAAAATAATCTATTCCAAAGTGCTTAATTTGCTTTAAACGTTCATCATCCATTGCAAAAC
The DNA here is from genome assembly GCA_003648395.1 of Bacteroidota bacterium. The sequence continues at coordinate 6,270 of QMPB01000172.1, read as the reverse complement.
CTTTGATAATATATTCATGCAAAATCTCAGTTGCCCATTTACGAAATTCAATTGCTCTATGAGAATTTACACGATAACCAACTGCAGTTATTACTTTTAAATTGTAATATTTAACCTCTTTTGTTTGACTTTTCCCTATAATAGCACCATGTTGAGTGGTGTGTCGGAAATCCCGACATACCACTTTCTCTTCCAATTCTCCATCTTCGAATATTCTTTTCAGATGCTCAGTAATTGTAGAACGACCCTTTTCAAACAATTCAGCAATTCGTTTCTGAGTAAGCCATAAAGTCTCATCTTGAAAATATACATCAATATTTACTTTACCTTCTTTAGTCTGAAAAATTACATAATTATTTAATAATTGAGAATTACTATTTATAGATATACTATCACTATTCTTATTTGAATCATTCTTTTTCATAATTGGTTTTCTTTAATATCCTATTTCTAACTATTAACCTGAGTTCAGTGTAAGATTTCACTCACAAAAAATCAATATTAAGCTAGATTTATCGCTAAAAATCATGAAGTTATATCGGGCTATAACGAGAGGTTCTTAGTGCAAATATGGTTCACTATTGACTTTTTTATAAATTTCGATAATTAGACCATATACTTCCTCAAATCTACTTGAATTATCCCGATAATACTTCATAATTTTGAGTCGTATATAAACTAATTATCTGAAACTGTGAGCAAAGTTTACATCAAACTCAAGTTATTATTCTGAATAAAGCTACCTTATTTTTCTCCCCACTTAAACATATCAACATCAAATCCTGCCATACTAATTATTCTGTGAACTACCGTATCTACTAGCTCTTCAATATTCTTCGGTAAACTATAAAATGATGGTGACGCAGGAATAATAACTGCTCCTGATTCTGTTAGTTGAGTCATATTACGTAAGTGAATTAGATTAAAAGGTGTTTCACGAGGCACTATCAATAATTTCTTTCTTTCTTTAAGCATTACGTCAGCAGTACGACTTATTAAATCATTGGAAATACCATTGGCTATTCTTCCAATAGTACCCATCGAAGCAGGACAAATAATCAAAGTATCATAGCCTGCAGAACCACTGGCAAAAGGTGCAAAAAAATCATTATTATCAAATATTCTAAAACTAAATTCTTCAAAACTATCTGACTGCAATTCGTGCTTCCACACATCTTTTGCATTCGATGAAAAAACCAAATCGACAGTTTCGATATGCTCTTTTATTGATTCAAAATATTTCAATAATCTGTATGCATATATAGAACCACTAGCTCCAGTAATTGCTACTACTATTTTCTGTTTCTTATTCATAAAATCAACACTTCGTTAAACTTATAATTCTCGTAAAGCCGCCAAGACGCAATGTTTTAAAATAAATATTTTAAAACCATTAGTTAAACCTTAAATATGCAAGTAAATTCTACTGCGAATATAAAGTAAAAGCAAAAGTAAAACTAAAATTCCACTAATATGAAATTTCAAAAACAAATAAACGTATTTTTGTAATTCTATGCAACCATCACACATAAAACTAGCTGTTATTATTCCTGCCTTCAATGAGCAAGATAGTATTGCTATAGTGGTAAATGATATTAATGCCCTATCTATTTCCAATACTGAAATAACTGCAATTGTAATTAATGATTGCTCTAGTGACAACACTTCTGAAGTAGTGAGTAAACTTGATTGTATTTTAATTGATTTAGCGGTGAATCTTGGTATAGGTGGCGCTGTTCAGACTGGTTATCGCTATGCTTACGACAATAATTTTGATTTTGCAATACAAGTAGATGGTGATGGACAACATCCTGCCAATGAGATTCCTAAACTTCTTAACGAAGCTATTACAAACAATATCAACGTGGTAATTGGTTCTAGATTTATCGATAATAAAGGCTTTCAATCGTCAGGAATAAGAAGACTTGGAATTGGTTTTTTAAACAAACTTATTAAACTTTTCACAGGATTAAATATACTTGACAACACTTCTGGTTTTAGGCTATTTGACAAAAAAGTATTAGAAGTTGTACAAGCAAATTATCCTGATGAATATCCTGAGCCTGAATCTCTAATTCTTTTCTCTAAAAAGAATTTCTCAATAAAAGAAGTGGCCGTAGAGATGAAAGAAAGACAAGGTGGTGAATCATCAATCCGTAATTTTGACCAGCTTTATTATATGATTAAAGTAAGTATGGCAATTTTCTATACTTTTATAAAAACTAAGAAATAGCATTATGGAACAGTATTATTCATATAAAATACAGATTATTAGCATAGTAGTAAGCTTAGGATTCCTATTATATGTAAGTAGACTCATAATAAAAGGCAAACTCCGAGAGGAATACGCCATTTTTTGGGTTATAAGCACAATTCTACTTATTATTTTCTCATTTTGGAGAGAAGGCCTCGATATAATTGCCAAGGCTGTTGGAGTTTATCTTGCTCCTAACTTAGTATTTACGAGCGCAATATTTGCCATATTAATATACCTATTGCACTTAAGCATAGTTGTTTCTCAACTTCACGACAAGAATAAAACACTAACTCAGGATCTGGCTCTTTTTAAGGAGAGAATTTCTAAATTGGAAGAAAAGCTAAAAGAGAAATAAACAATGGCTGATGCTAAATTGATAAGAGAAGCCAAGATGTTTGGCAAATATATAATTGGCATTCCAATTAATGATGAGGTTATTGAGTTCTATTGCCAATCACTTAAGGACGTAAAAATTGATGGAGCGCCAAAACAAACAGAGCTATTAAACAAATGCATTAATAGTCCAAGACTTCTACCCTATTATGATGCAGCACTCAGCGTATTAAATCCAGAGCATCTTATCAAGAAACGATTGATGCGTATGTTTGCCATATTAGAAACTAGAACAGAATATACTGAGTTTTTTTTGGGTAAAGAATTTTCAAAGTTTTATATGCTAAAGATTACTTGGGTTGGAATTAGAGCTGTATTTAAGACTTTAGTTGGAATAGTTATTATTCCTAGGATAAAGGTAATACAAAATAAAAATATATAAAAAGCTCAAGCAAAGATTGGTGAATTTTAAAAAAATGTATTTTTTTACATTGGTGATGAATTGCCTCGTCCTGAAATAGATATAATAAAGTATAAACTTATTACAGAACGAAGCAATATTATCTTACAAATAATTCTTTTCTAATTCAATCATAATTTCCCTTCAGCATACATCTTACGCAATAGCTTTTTATCAATTTTACCTACACTTGTCTTAGGAATTTCACTAACGGCCACATATTTATCAGGTAATTGATATTTTGTAAACGAATTGTTTCTCAGCATATTACTTATCTTTTCAATATCCAATTCTGCACCATCAACAAGAACAATTGCCGCAAGTGGCCTTTCCGACCATTTTTCATCAGGGATAGCAATTACAGCAACCTCTTTCACCAACTCACATCCCACAAGGGTATTTTCAAGTGCCACACTAGATATCCATTCGCCACCGCTTTTAATCAAATCTTTAGTTCTATCAGTAATATTCATATAACCATCGCTATCAAGAGTTCCTACATCACCTGTTTTGAACCAACCATCTTCAGTAAAATTATCACTTTCTGCATTATAATACGAATTTACCACCCAATTTCCTCGTACCTCTATTTCTCCAACCGTTTTTCCGTCGCGAGAAGCAATACTTCCATCTTCTGTCTTAATACGTATTTCAATTCCAAGCATTTCCACCCCTTGTTTAGCAAGGATATTATATTTTTGGTCTTTATTAAGGTTAGAATGATGTTTCTGTATACGTGATAACGTTCCCAAAGGAGAGGTTTCCGTCATTCCCCATGCATGAACAGCTTCTATATTAAAGTCTTCAATAAATCCTATAATCAGTGACTTAGGAAAAGCCGAACCACCAACAATTAAGCTTCTAAAACTTGGTATTTCTGCGCCATTCTTTAATTCTTCGTATACTCCCTGCCAAATTGTTGGAACACCATTGGCAACAGTTATATTTTCGTCATTAATAGCTTTTATTATTGCTTTAGGATTAAGATGAGGTCCTGGCATTACCATATCAGCACCAATCATCATGCAGCTAAAGGGAAAGCCCCACGCCATTACATGAAACTGAGGAACAATTAACAAAACAGTATCATTAGTACCAATACCTGCTGCATTTGGCATATTCAGCGCCATTGCGTGCAAATATGTCGACCGATGACTGTATAATACTCCCTTGGGATCGCCTGTTGTACCACTTGTATAGCACATTCCCATAGCAGATTCTTCCGATGTTTCTGCATACTCTAGCACCTCTGATTCATCAGCTATCAAATCTTCGTAATGTATAGTATTTGGTAGGCTTGTATTTATGTCTTTAGGAGCATTTAATAAAACATAATGCTCTACATTAGGAGTATATTTTGCAACTTGCTCAAAAAGTGGTAGTAATGTGGCATCAACAAAAACAACTCTATCTTCTGCGTGATTAATAATGAAACTTATTTGTGATACCGACAGCCTCAAATTCAAAGGATGGCATATAGCACCAATGGCAGGAATAGCATAATATAACTCCAAATGCTGGTAATTATTCCATGCAAAAGTAGCAACCCTATCATCAAGATTTATTCCAAATTTATTTTTCAAGGCATTTCCTAACTTCATTGTTCTCTTATACATATCGCCATAGCTGTACTTATGTGTAGTGCCATCAGGCTGCTTAGTAATAATTTGTTTGTGAGAAAATACACGATTTCCATATTCTAAAATATAGTTAGTCGTTAGGTCGAAATTCATCATTAATCCATTCATAAACGTTAGTTTAAATTAGTTTGTATTTATGTTAATTCTGTCTTAATAATTAGTTATTAAGAATAATTTATCTTTTGAGCTATTTATTGAAAGAAGGAATCCTTCTAAAGAAAAATAAGAACCTATGATTTTAGCTAATATTTTCTTGAGACAAATATACAATAATAATGATTACATAACAATACCTCAGATTAAAGCTTCAGGGCAAACGCATCTAAATTAATTTCATTTATTAATAATGATTATTTAGCATTATGCTAATAGCAAATGCTTATATTAAAAATGATATCATCTAATCTCACGAATTACACGAATATATTATCCGCGAGCGGATAATAATTAGTTAAATTAGTTAAATTCGATGACATTAATTGTATATAATTGGCAAATTCATAATATGTCGTTAAAATACACCTACGATAATATATTATGGATGTATGATTATATTTATATGTTCTTTTATGGTTTTGTTCAGAGTGTTTATTACCCCCAATGCTCCGCGAATGTTCAGAACGCTGGTGCGCGATTTTATCGCGTATCCTCCTAATAACAAGCAAACCACAATAAACAAATAAAACTCCAAAAACATGATTAATAAGCCATGTTTTCATACATTTGCATTATAAGCAGAAACTACAAATTCCATAATCTAATAAATAATGTTGTTGTATATTAATATTATGGGAAATAAAATGATGGTATTTTTTAAAAGAGACGAATTGAAAAACTGTAAAACAACGCGATACAATCGCGCAGCGGTGATATACAGGTTTAAAACAGATAAAAAGAAGAAGTATATATTTCAGTGGATTATATTTATTTTTATTCTTTTATTTAGATTACTTATGCTTACAATCTTCAGTTTAGCCATGACCGTTCCTCAATTTTAGAATTTTACTCACAATATTGTATCTCGAAATAATTAAATTAAAAACTAAGAATATGGCTTTTTTCTTGACCCCAAAGTAGAGAAAGAACTACGTAATAATAAAACAGTAGATAATATTTTACCCCTGCTTAATAATGAAACAGATTCTCTACTAAATGATAGTGAGAAAACCATTTTGAAGCTTATTTGCAAGCAAAAAACAAATAAAGAAATCGCTACTCAAATAAAAGAAAGCACCAAGTTTGTAGAATACCATCGAGCAAACTTATTGAAGAAAACCAATTCAATAAATGTTGTTGGATTAGCCTATTATGCTATGGAGAATATGTTAGATCTTGATTAGTTTTAGGGTTTTTACTAATTTATTTTAGTATAAACACTTTTCATTTTCATCATATTTGTATTTACTTTTGTGTCAATCCGAGTTCATTAACATGTTTAGATTACCTTTTTCATTGAAAAAATAGAAAGAAGGATTTAATCTAAGCAATAATAACATATCTATGAAAAATAAAAAACTAAGTACCCTTATCCTAAGCCTAGCAATAGTTCTAATGGCTAGCACTGCTTTCTCGCAAGCATT
>QMPB01000171.1 GCA_003648395.1 Bacteroidota bacterium | reverse complement strand
TTTGCTGTCTTATGCCACAAAAATACAAAAACTTGATGGTTTAAGCCTTGGAGGAAATGTGAAAATAATTCGTCGTAAGGTTGGTGATTTTGGTTCTTCTTGGGGCTTTGGTCTTGACTTGTCTGCTCTTTATACCAAAAATACATGGTCGGCAGCCATTATGATGAGAGATATTTCTACCACTTATAATGCTTGGTCGTATCAGCTTGATGATAAGATGAAGGAGGTTTTTACGAGAACAGGAAATACTATTCCAAAGAATAGTGTTGAAATAACACTTCCTAGAATTGTTTTAGGTTTTGGAAAGTCTTTCTCAATGGGCGAAAGTTTTGGTTTATATACAGAAATAGATTTTGATATTACTACTGATGGTAAGCGCAATGTACTTATTAAGTCAAATACGCTAAGTATTGACCCTCACCTTGGGCTTGAGTTTGATTATAAGAAAATAGTTTTTTTAAGAGCTGGAGTAGGTAATATTCAGAAAGAAACTATGCCCGATAATATTAAGCGTACAACATTTCAACCAAATATTGGTCTAGGTATTAAGCTAATGAAAGTGTTGAGCCTTGATTATGCGTTTACTGATATTGGAAATCAATCAATAGCACTTTATTCAAATGTATTCTCTTTGAAGTTTAGTTTCAATGCAAAACATAGTGATGATTAAGTTTATGATTAAAAAATATACATATTTACTATTAATACTTCTGTTTTCGGTTAATGCCTTTTCTCAAAATTATGGTAACGAATGGATTAATTATAATCAGTCTTATTATAAATTTCCTATTGTCAAAGATGGCATTTATCGAATTTCATATTCACAATTACAAAGTGCAGGAGTTCCTTTACAAAACATTAATAACCCCAAGAATATGCAGGTATTTGGTAGGGGAGAAGAGATTCATATTTTTGTAAAGAATGAAAGTACAGGTGTTTTTAGCCCAACAGATTACATTGAGTTCTATGCTGAGCATAATGACGGCTGGTACGATAGTGCTCTTTATCAGAATCCAAATCAACAGCCAAATACTTTTTATAGCCTATTTACTGATACTGCTTTTTATTATTTTACATGGAATAGTTCATACAATAATGCTAGACTTGCTATTAGTAATGATGTTAATTATTCTGCTTATACCGAGTCTGATTATTTCCTTTACGATTCTAAATCATTTTTTAAGAATGAGTATATGGATGGAGTAAAACAACTGTATTCAGGTAGTTGGATTTCTGACCCAGAATATGTTAATGGTGAAGGTTGGTATGATAATGCAATAAGAATTGGAGAAACTAAAACAAGAAATTTAGCAACAAAACATGCATTTACTGCAGGTCCTTATACCAGAGTTTTCTTTGAAGTAATGGGAGGATCAAGCTTTGATGTAGGAAGCCCAACAATTCCTAATCACCATTTTCAAGTTCAGTATGCTAATCAAACTATTGACACACTATTTAATGGTTATACAAGATTATTGTTGCATGATAGTGTTGCTACTTCTAATTTAAGCTCTAGTAATACTTCGTTCATCATGAAATCTATAAATGATATTAATGTGAATGCAGATAGAGTTGCTGTTCCATATTTGAGAATGATTTATCCTCATACTCCAAATTTAGATAATAAAAATGAGTTTAAGTTAACAATTAATGATGCTACTGGGCAATCTAAGTCTTATTTTAATTTTAGTAACTTTAATGGAAGTACAGCACCTCTGTTTTACGATATTGATAATAATATAAGAATAAAGGTTACTAAAAATTCATCTAATTATCAGGTGTTAGTGCCTAATTCTGGAGGAGAGAAGAATTGTTTTATCGCTTCTAATAGTAATATTCATTCAGTTACAGGAATGCATGCAGTTAGTGGAAACGCTAAATTTCATAATTATATAACTGCTAATCCAACTGCTGATTATATTGTAATTTCTCATCCTTTATTAATGGGTTCAAATTCTTCCTATGCAACTGCTAACGACTATGCTAATTATCGAAACTCAACAGGCTTTAATTCATTAGTGGTTAATATAGAAGAGCTTTACGACCAATTTAGCTATGGTATTCGTAAAAATCCAATGTCAATCCGTAACTTTATTAAGAAAATAGGTGATACTTATGGCTATTCTCAATTTAAAGGAATATTTATTATTGGCAAATCATACAGAGCAACAGAATATCGAAAGAAGAATTCTTCCTATAATGGAACTCTTATTCCTACTATGGGCAACCCTCCATCAGATAACCTTTTGGTAGCAGGGCTTGTAGACAATCTCTATAAACCAGCAATTCCAATTGGTAGACTTAGTGCAAAAACACTTGATGATGTTGACCTTTATCTCGATAAAATGATAATTTATGAAGACCGAAATCAGAATCCATATGACCTATGGATGAAGAATATTATGCATTTTAGTGGTGGAAGTGATGCAATTGAACAACTAAATTTCAGTAAGTATTTAAAGAGCTATCAGAAAATTGCAGAAGATACTTTTTATGGTGCAAAGGTTTATACTATCTATAAGACTTCGGCTGACCCTATTCAGATTAATATGAGTGAATTGATAAAGTATAGGGTGAATAATGGCGTTAGTTTGATGACATTCTTTGGTCATGCTGCGGGTATTGGTTTCGATATTAGTATTGACAATCCTGAGGAATATGACAATTATGGAAAATACCCAATATTACTTGCAAATAGTTGCTTTGCTGGAGACATTTTTCAGAATACGAATTTGACTAGTGTAAACTCTTCGGAGGCATTTGTTTTGATTAGAGATAAAGGTATGATAGCATATTTGGCTTCTATTACCTCTGCATATCCTGGGCAATTAAATGCATATTCAAAGAATTTTTATAAATTTTTCTCCGCTGACCACTATAATGAGTCAATAGGAAAGGTAATACAAAAGACTGTTGAGGAAATACAAACACCATCAATTCAAAGGAAAGAAATATGCTTAGAAATGACTCTGCATGGGGATCCCGTTCTTAAATTTAATTCTGCTCCAAAACCTGATTATACAATCGATAGCAAATCGGTTTTTTATAATCCATCAATTGTATCTACAGCTACCGATAGTTTTGATTATAAGCTTATTATTGCCAATAAAGGAAAAGCTATTAATGATACTTTATTGGTAGAAATTAATAGGTCTTATCCAACAATAGAAAGTGTTGATAAATATATTATCAGAATTAAAGCTCCTTTATTTACTGATACTCTGACGGTTAGAATGCCAGTTAATAGAGCAGATGGAATTGGTGATAATACTATTCATGTAGAACTTGATAGTTATGGTGCTATTAACGAATTGGATGTTTCTAACAATAGTTTAACAACAATATTGAATATTAAGGCAGCAGATATTAGCCCTGTATATCCACAGAAATTTGCCATTGTCTCTAGTCAAACTAACCTTAGATTAAGAGCATCAACTTATTATCCATTTACACCTACACTGAATTATGTTTTTGAAATAGACACTACAGATTATTTTAATTCTCCATTCAAGAAGAGAAAGAAAATAACTAGTAGTGGGGGAGTTATTGAATATTCTCCAGCAATGGTTCTTCAAGATAGTATGGTTTATTATTGGAGAGTTAGTCTCGATTCCAATGGTAATAATGATTATAATTGGCGTAATAGTTCTTTTCAATATATTCAAAATCAGAGTGGTTGGGCTCAAGCTCATTACAATCAGTTTAGAAACAATAATTATACTTTTACTCATTTCGATGAAGATAATCGTACTTATGAATTTGTAAATGATATTAGTTTGCTTACAGGACAAACAGGAATTTATCCTAATGTTCCTTGGACTGAAATATTTTTAAAAATTGATAATGGAATAAATGCACCTTGGGCTTGTATTCCTTGGCAAACAGGTGGAATAAAGTACTTTGTGTTTAATAAAATTTCTGCTAAAATTACTCCATCAGTTGGTAATGGATGGGCAATTGGGACTTACGGCAATATTCACTGTCGTTCTTATACGGTAGATGCTGTCGAATTTCCAACAGGAACAACAAACCTTACAGCTCAAGGATTAGGAATAGTACAAGATACAACATGGTTTCGAAATGCGGCAGATTTCCTTGGGCAGGTTCAAGATGGAGATAAAGTAATGGCAATGAGTTTTGGAAATGCTCACCCTCAAAATTGGCCAGAATATCTTTACAAAGCTTACGATACTATTGGTAGCTCTTATATTAGAAATATCCCCAATAATAGACCATTTATTATTTATGGCACAAAAGGCTCTATGGGTGGAGCTCATGAGGTTGTTGCACCTGATGAATTTACTCTTTTGGTAATGAAGGATAGTATCATTACTCACTGGAACGAAGGTGTTGTTATGTCACCAATTATTGGACCTTCAAAGAAATGGTCGTCCCTACATTGGAAACAGCATAGCCTTGACCCAATAGTTACTGATTCAGTAATTTTAAGACTTTATGGAATTAGAGCTGATGGGAACAGAGATTTAATTATTGATGGTTTAACTCCTGACAGCACCGATATATTTTTACTTAATGATAGAATGCCAGCAGCATTTTACCCATATTGTCAGATGGAGTGTATTATGAAAGATGATTCTTTCAGAACTCCTTCATATATTGATTATTGGAATGTGAATTACCAGCCAGTCCCTGAGTTTGCAATTGATCCAATTACGCATTTTAAATTCCATTCTGACACATTAATGCAAGGAGATTCATTACGTTTAGAATTGGCTTATAGAAATATTAGTGATGTAGCTATGGATAGCCTTTTGGTTAGAGTTTGGGTAAAAGATGCTTTGAGAAAGATTCATCAAGTAAGTGAACGAAAGCTTTCTCCAATTGATGTTCAATCAAGTATAATTGATACTATTATTGTTTCTACTAGAGATTGGCTAGGTCAGTGTTACTTATATGTAGAAATAAATCCTATTAATGCCGAAACTCAAGCCTATGACCAATTAGAGGTTACTCATTCTAATAATTCTGGTGATATTCCTTTTGTTGTACTTAGAGATAAAGAAAACCCATTGCTAGATGTAACTTTTGACGGTATTCATATACTTGATGGAGATATTGTATCAGCTTTACCTGAGATTATGATTAGTCTTCGTGATGAGAGTAAGTTTATGGCTATAAATGATACTTCTTTGTTTAAAGTTAGAATTAAGAAATCTGCTGATAAAGATTATAAAAATGTTCATTTCTCTGATGTTGACAATGTTTTGGAATTTATCCCTGCAAAATTACCTGATAATAGTGCCAATGTTATTTATCGACCTAAATTAGAAGATGGTGAGTATCAGCTTTTAATATATGCAAATGATGCTTCATATAATAAATCTGGTGATAATGGTTATAAAATAGACTTTGTGATAATTAATAAAACTACTATTACAAATTTACTTAATTGGCCAAATCCTTTCTCTGATAAAACTCATTTTGTATTCACTCTTACAGGTTCTATGCTTCCTGATTATATGAAGATTCAGATAATAACTATTACAGGTAAAATAGTTAGAGAAATAGATATGAATGAATTGGGGCCTTTGCATATAGGTAGAAATATTACAGACTATGCTTGGGATGGTAGAGATGAGTTTGGTGACCAGCTTGCAAATGGTGTATACCTTTATAGAGTAGTTACTAGACTTAATGGTGAAAGTATTGAACATAGAGATACTGAAGCAGACAAATACTTTAAGAAGAGCTTTGGTAAAATGTATTTAATGCGATAGAAAATAATTGCCATTTACTATACTTCCTAATAATGCCAAATTGAACTCTAGTTCTGCATTAGTCTATATGCATATCCTTCAACAAATCGTTTACTGTTTTAACCGGATTAAAGGTCTCTATAGGTACTTCTACAAATATAGTATTCCAAAAAGCCATTGCACCATTCCAAAGTCCTGGCAACTCCATTGCTTTTAGTATTTTGCCATCTTTTGATTTGTTAGAAATAAATGCAGAATTATAATCGATATACTTACTGAGATTGAATTTATTCCCTTGGTAATCTTTGATGCAACAGACCAAGTCCACAGGATTGAAGTGAGTTGATTCTTGCATTATCTCTTTTTGCTCTTTATCATTCAAATCTACTTCTGAAGACTCTACAATTTGCAAACTTATATTACCATTTTTCTCTACCCAGAAAGGACCTCCGCCAGGCTCTCCATCATTTTGCACTACACCACATATTCTAAGTGGTCTATTAAGTTTAGCTTTTAGATACTGATATTTCTCATCATCATCATAAGAATTATAGGCGTCTGGGATTTCTAAGCCAAGAGCTTTTACAATAAACTCCTCGGCTTTATCAAAACCTGTTCTTTTATCAATATTAGAAACAATCTCGAATATTATTTCTTGAAACTTTATTGCTAATCCACCTAATGTTCTCTTATACAATATTGTAGTTTCATTCTTAGTGTCGCTAGCTACATTATCAATATTCTTAATAAATATTATATCAGCATCTATTTCATTTAGGTTTTCTATTAATGCACCATGTCCTCCAGGACGGAAAACTATATCACCATTATTATCTCTAAAAGGCTCATTATTAATGTCAGCCGCAATTGTATCAGTACTTGATTTCTGAGTGGAAAACTCAATATCATACTTCACTTCATATATATACTCGTAAGAAGGAACTAACTCATTAAGCTCTGTTTTGAAAAGTTGAAGATGATCAGGCGAAACAGTAAAATGAAGACTCGCAATAGAATTATTATTAGCATATTCAGCTGCTTCAACCAAATGTTCTTCAATAGCTTTTCTACTCGATTTAGTGTATTTATGAAATTTCAATAAAGCTTTTGGCAGTTGAGCATAGTTCATGCCTTTTGCTGTAAGCAGCATATCCAATACATCTTTTGTGTATTCTGTAATTGAGGAATAATCATTTATATTAACCAAACTATTAAGCTCTTCCGAGAAAGCAAAATTATTGATATTATTAAAGAACTCAATCGCTTTATTATGCTCATTACTTAGCTTAAGATTCTCGTAAGTAGAAGTGTTTAGAGCCTCTCTGAATTCAAATAAGTGCTTAAACATTCTACTAGCAGCACCAGATGCAGGAACAAATTTAGTAACTTTAATGTTCTCAGCCTTTTTACTAAAGAAATCTTGATAATGATCAACTAATTTATCACTTAGCTGAATTATTCCTTTTTTTGGAACAGCAGCAAATAACAATTTAGAAAAGGGGAAGCCCCTTTTGAAATTACTAATCTGTGTCTCTACCTCACTAATAGATATCCCTTTATTCTTAATCTGTTTAATGTCTTTTTCCGAAAGTTCGCTCATATGTAAAAGTGATAAAATAATCATTCAAAAGTAAAAAAAATATCCTAGCGCTAATGTTAAACTTCAGTAAAAGTATTACATTTGCAGCCATTAAATCACCTTGCCCAGGTGGTGAAATCGGTAGACACGCCAGCTTGAGGGGCTGGTGGCCTTAAGGCCGTGCAAGTTCGAGTCTTGTTCTGGGCACAAATAAAAAACCGCTTTTGGCGGTTTTTTTTGTGTTTAGAACAAGACGAGAAGTTTACCCTGAACGGAGCAAAGCGAAGTTGAAGGGAGTCTTGTTCTGGGCACAAATATAAAAAAGTCACTCACTGAGTGACTTTTATTATTTCTTTCTTTTCCAATATCCTCCTTTATCAGCTCCAATACGTTCTATTATACCTTTAGTTTTTAATTTGTCTAGTGTTTTTTGAGTATTTCTTATGTTAATGCCTATGTATAACAGATAGTTTTGCTGCACTTATTTTAGCGTCTTTTTTTAATTTCTATTAGTATTATCTGTTCATTTTTGGATAAAGTCCTATTACTATCTTTTTCTACGTCTTCAACAAGACTTAAATTTACTATTGTAGAATCAAATTAGGTAATATATAATCCTATATTGCTAAAATAAGGGGTTGTTTTATACAATAAAATGCTAAAATAAGGGGTTGTTTATACGCTATATTTGTTTTTTTTAATGGGTTATTTGTATATTTGCAGATAAATTAATTTTATTGGAGATGGAAAGAAAGTTTACGAAATATTTAAAGGAGTGGAGAAATCATGTTAACCGTAAGCCTCTTATGGTTAGAGGG
>QMPB01000170.1 GCA_003648395.1 Bacteroidota bacterium | reverse complement strand
GTCACCAAACTACTATGTATCTTTTATTATCGTAATATACAGCTATATATGTAAATTTAAGACGCGTATTTATCATCGAATTACACCTGCCTGCCGGAAGGCGGGCTAATTAATCGAATTTTTAACTATTTTCCGCAAGCGGAAAAAGTTAATTCGATTAATCCGTGTAATTCGATGACTTTTTTGGAATTGTTTTTTTTTGCAGAGTAGCAAGCACTTGATAGGTTTTAGAGCTACGTTAATAATATTTATTATATAAGAGTATTATTTAATGTGCGTTTACCCTGGTTTGAGTAATTTATATTCAGTAATTATAAAAGTAAAAAGTTATATTTGCAAACTCAAAAAAAATGATTGAAATGAAATACATACTATTAGCAACATTACTATCAATAATAATATCAATAGATAGTAAAGCACAAGACAGCATACCTTGGCATCATTCCTCCAGTACCGAATCAAACTACAGAGGAATAAGCCTTCAACAAGGGCTTGATTTTATGAAAGAAAAAGGCAAGGTTCAGAAAACTGTTATTGTTGCTATTATTGATTCTGGAATTGACACTCTCCATGAAGATTTACGATCTAAGCTTTGGCATAATCCAAAAGAGATACCGTATAATGGCAAAGATGATGATGGAAATGGTTATATTGATGATATTTATGGGTGGAATTTTATTGGAGGAAGTGATGGAAGAAATATTGATGGCGAAACATTAGAATTAATACGTTTCTATAAATTATATAGAGATAAATTTGAAGATAAAGAAAAGAAAGATATTGCTAGAGAAAATAGGAATTTATTTAATAAATGGGTTAATGCAAAGGCTGAAATTAAGAAAGAGCGAAGTATATATCAAGAGCAAAAAGATGGATATACAGAATGGGGGTTAACCTTAGAATTTTGTGAAGCAATAATAAAGGAGAGATTAAAGATTGACACATTAACTACCGAAGATGTAAAAATGTTTGTCCCTAAAGATGAGAAGGAAGAACAGGTAAAACAGCTTATTCTTGAGACTTATGCCGAGGGTATTTCTTTGGAATATATCACTACTACTTTAAATTACTTTAATGATAACTTGAATAAAAAATACAGTCTAACATACGATCCCCGTCCTGAAATAATTGGCGATAATGTAAATGACATAAATGATACTATATATGGAAATAATGATATTCAAGCAGAAGGATATAGTCACGGTACAGGAGTAAGTGGAATTGTTGGAGCAGTACGTAATAATGGTATTGGAACACAGGGAATTATTGACTCAGTGCAATTAATGATACTACGCGTTGTGCCTGGAGGCGACGAAAGAGATAAAGATGTTGCATTGGCAATTCGTTATGCTGTTAGAAATGGTGCGACAATAATAAATGGTAGTTTTGGCAAATCGTATAGTTTAAATCCTGAATTTGTGAAAGAAGCTATTGATTATGCCATATCTAATAATGTTTTAATAATTCATGCTGCAGGAAATGATAGTGAGAATAATGATAAGGTTACTCACTTCCCTAGCCCAAGATCAGATCAGCGTTCGCAATGGATAGATGTTGCCGCAT
Organism: Bacteroidota bacterium; assembly: GCA_003648395.1. The sequence continues at coordinate 6,556 of QMPB01000170.1, read as the reverse complement.
CAGGAAAAAACAACAGCAGTTATCAATTAGCGGCAGATTTTACGAATTACGGAAGAAGAACTGTAGATATATTTGCGCCAGGAGTTGATATATACTCCACATCTCCAAATAATAAGTATAATGCATCAAGTGGTACTTCTGACGCAGCTCCAGTAGTTGCAGGAGTAGCAGCTTTGATAAAAGCTTATTATCCAAAAATAAATGCAATTGAGTTACGAAATTTACTTATAGAATCTTCCATAAAACATTCTAAGGAGAGAACATATATTCCTGGTGATGAAAATAAAAAAGTTAAGTTTAAGAAACTAAGCACATCAGCAGGTATTATAAATGCTTTTGAGGCTCTTAAATTGGCAGAAAGCCTTTATGGAAACAAGTAATATTTATAAATAAAAATAGTTAGAAAAACTAAAATAAGTTTAGTAGTTTTTCTTTAACTTTGATTCCTATTATTTTAGAAAATAATAGGAATCATTAATAGCTAATAATCAAGCAGTATGGATAATTTTATTGTATCGGCACGTAAATATAGACCTGTAACATTTGATGCAGTAGTGGGGCAAAAGAGTATAACATCAACTCTTAAAAACGCCATTAAAAATAACCATTTGGCTCAAGCGTTTCTTTTTACTGGTCCGCGTGGAGTTGGAAAAACTACCTGTGCACGTATATTTGCAAAAACTATAAATTGCGAGAATCTTAATAAAGAAACATTAGAACCATGCGACAAATGCGAGTCATGCGTTTCTTTTAATCAACAAAACTCTTTTAATATTCATGAACTTGATGCTGCATCTAACAACTCAGTTGATGACATACGAAGATTGGTAGAGCAAGTGAGAGTTCCACCACAAGTTGGCGAGTATAAAGTGTATATTATTGATGAGGTACATATGCTTTCACAAGCAGCTTTCAACGCCTTCTTAAAAACTCTTGAAGAACCCCCATCTTACGCAAAATTTATTCTTGCAACAACTGAAAAACATAAAATAATCCCTACTATTTTATCTCGTTGTCAGATATATGATTTCAATAGAATTACCGTTAAAGACACTGCTGCCTACCTTGCTTATGTCGCAAAAAGTGAAGGGATTAAGGCTGATGAAACGGCATTACTTACTATGGCTCAGAAAGCTGATGGAGCCATGCGAGATGCCCTTTCTATTTTTGACCAGATAGTTAGCTATACTGGCAAAAACATTTCTTATCAGGACACTATTGATAACTTAAATATACTTGATGTAGAGTATTATTTTAAGTTAATAGATCATTTTTTAAGAGGCGATATTCCAACTACATTAAATGTATATAATGACATTACTAATAAAGGATTTGATGGATTACATTTTGTAAATGGGCTAGCTAGCCATATGCGTAATTTATTAGTAAGTAAAGATTCGCAAACGGCAGATTTATTTGAAACTAGCGACAGTATTAAAAAACATTATGCTGAGCAAGCCAAATATTGCAGTATTAAGTTTCTTATTTTTGCTTTGGATTTATGCACTAAAGTTGATATTGAATACAAGCAATCATCAGACAAAAGACTCCTTATTGAGCTAAACCTTATGAAGATGTGTAAGCTTGAAAAGCCATTTGAGAAAGAAGAAGTTGCTACTTTGCCAGAAAAAAAAAATATTGAAGTAAGCAAAGCTTCGTATAATACACCTAAACCAAAAATAGCAGAAGAAGAAATTCCTCAAAACAATATTATTGAAGAACCTAAAGTAATAATTAATAAAAAAGAAGAAAGTAAACCTACAACTAATGAACAAATTTCTGAGAAAACCTCTGATAACAAGCTGACTAAGCTTAAGAGGAGAGGTAAATCTCGAGGAATAAGTTTAAAAGAAGGCTTAAAAGATAGTTTAGAAAAAGAGGCAATTAATCAAGGGGATGCTTTGCTAGAAACTTTTAATAATGTAGAAAAAGAAGTTAGCAATGATGAGCTTTTACATGTTGTAAATAAATATCGCGACTTAATTACTAAAGAAAAGCCAGTTTATGCTGCCATATTATCAACTAAAAACATAAAACTAAATCCTAATAATGAAGTAGAAATAACTTTTGCTAGCGAAGCAATGAACGATATTGACTTTAAATATGAGCTATTATTATTTTTAAAGAAAGAGCTAAATAACAAACAAATATCGATTATTTCAAAAGTTGTAGAACTAGAAACAGTAATAAATAAAACTAGTAAGGATCACTATAATGAAATGATGGAAATTAATCCAGAATTAGATAATTTACGTAAACAATTGGATTTAGATTTCAAAGCATAAGCAAACTAACCACTAAATGAGAAACAGAACTTTACTTATTCTTTTATTATTATTTTCTATTACAAATAGCACTTTTGCTATAATTGATTATAATGAGAATTGTAAGAATATTTTTGAGTATACTTTTGCTCTTGACTACGAAAAAGTAGATTTATTATTAGCAAAAGAAGCCAAAATAAATCCTAATAATGTAGTCGTTGATTATATTAGAACCTATTCCTATTTCTTACAATATGCAACTATAGGAAGTTCGAATTCTTTAAAAGAATTTAAAAAATATCGTTCTATAAGTGTAGATAAAATTATGGCAGAAAATAATGACAACCCGTATAAATACTACTTTCTTGCTGATATCTATTTAATAGAATCCATTTCAGAAGCAATACAAAGAAACTATTTATCATCTATTTATTTATTTAAAAAAGCATATAATACCAATATTGATAATATAAAATATTTTCCAGATTTTATGCCAAATTACAAATCAAGAGGAGCTATATCAGTAACAATAGGGAGCATACCCAAGGCTTATAATTGGGGTTTAAGTATTCTTGGTTTATATGGAGACATCAATCAAGGCTTTAATGATATTACAAAATCACTATTGTCTTCTCAGAACAATGAAAATGAAAATCATCTATTTGTTGAGAATATATTAATATACACTTTTTTAAGCGACAACTTCTCCATTAGAGAGGATAAGAATAAACTACTTAAAGAAATATTTAACAATGAAGAATACAATGAAAAATACTCAAATAATCTAATATATCTATTTTCGAAAGCGTCATTTTATCAACACCATAAACACAATAAAGAAGTAATAGAGGCATTAGATATTGTAAAAACAAAAAATAAAGATGTAAGTAATCGGTTCTGTTATCTAAATTATATATATGGACAGAGCTTACTATATAAAAAAGACTTGGAAGCAGAAATTTATTTCAATAAATATATAAATATATACCCCGGAAATAACTACAAAGCAGCATCACACCAGAAATTAGCTTGGTCGAGACTTATAAATGCAGACCTAAATTCTTATCAATCAGAAATAGATATTATTAAAATGCTTGATGATGGGTTTTATGATTCCGATAAACAAGCAGAAATTGAAGCTAATTCAGGTGTGGTTCCAAATATATATTTATTAAGAAGCAGGCTTTTATTTGATGGAGGGTATTATAAGAAAGCAGAAAAAGTTATTGAAGAAGGAAAAGAACTAAATAATTATAAGAGTGGACGAAACAATATTGAATATTTCTATAGACTTGGACGGATATACGATGAAAGTAATAAACCAATAAAGGCAGAAAAGTACTATAAGCTTACTATATCAATGTCTAAGGATATGAAATACTATTATGCAGCAAAATCTGCTTTACAACTTGGCTACTATTATGAAAAAACTGGAAGAACAGAGGATGCTCAACAAATGTATGAGCTAATTCTTGAGCTTGATTTTAATGAATATGAAAATGGCATTACACAAAAAGCAAAAGCTGGTTTAACTAGATTAGATAAATAGAGCCATTTTAAACCACTATATTTCTAATTATTTTCTAAATAGTCGTATATAATAAATATTACTCTGCAACACTAATATTTATTACAATATGATAATTAAGTATTTAAGGACTGTATTAATAAGATAATTATAACTTTTATTATTTTATTTTTCAAAATATAAATAATATCATTTTTTACTTATATTTGTGAAATAAATAACGTGATGATATAATAATTTTAAATACACTAAAAATGGAGTTAAATCAAACATGTAAAAATTGCAAATTCAGATCTCATCTATTTGATAAATTATCGGATGAACAATTAGAAACAATATATAAGAATAAGAAAACTACTAACATTGAAAAAGGAGCAATAATTGTTAATGCTGGTGAACTTATTAGAGAATTTATTTACTTGACTGAAGGATTAGTTAAATTACAAAAAATAGGTATTAAAGGCAAGGAACAAATAATTACTATTGCTCGTCCAAATGATTTTATTAGTTTGTTATCCGTATTATCTAAAGATATTTACGAATATACTATTACAGCATTAGTTGACAGCCAAGTATGCAGAATAGATTTAGGTGTTATGCGCAATATGTTAAGAGAAAATGGTGAATTTTCGCTTGATATCTTACGATATATAAGTAATACTGCTGACGATATTATTAATCATACATATTCAATTAATAGCAAAAATTTAAGAGGGCGAATAGCTCTTATTCTTGTTGATTTTTCGGAATCTTACTTTAATTCATTAGAGTTTAACTTACCAATGTCACGTAAAGAGATTGCTGAAATGATAGATATGACACCAGAAAATGTTATAAGGATAATGTCTGAATTCAAAAAAGACGGTGTGATAAACCTTAGCAGTAAGTATGTTGAAATTATAAATATAGATTTACTTAAAAAGATAAGAGATTTAGGTTAGAATAATTAATTTCAAAAAATATTTAAACAACTTCCTTATATAAATAGTTATTAATTCACTATTAAGGATAGTTGTTTTTTTTTATATTACAATTCAATTTTATTAGCTTTGTATAATGAATAAATCATCAAAAATAGTTTTAGCAATAACTGGAGCAAGTGGTTCAATATATGCACAACGTATTATTTATTACTTAGAAAAATATTCTGAGCAATTCAATGATTTTGACATAGTTTTTTCAAAAAATGCTCAAGATGTTTGGTTACATGAATTAGAGAGTAATCCTAAAAAGGAGATTAGCCAAAAGATATATACCCCTAATGATTTTTACGCACCTTTTGCTAGTGGTTCTGCAAAATATGATGCTATGATAATATGTCCTGCATCAATGGGTAGTATTGGGCGGATTTCTAATGGAATATCTAATGATTTAATTAGCCGAGCTGCTGATGTTATGCTCAAAGAACGTAAGAAACTAATAATCGTTGCTAGAGAAACTCCTTATAATCTAATTCACTTGCGTAATATGACCCAGCTAACCGAAGCTGGAGCTATTATTCTTCCAGCGACACCTTCCTTTTATTCTAAACCAGAAAACATTACAGAATTAGTTGACACTGTAGTATTAAGAGCTCTTGCATTATTAGGCATTGACATTAATGGTTATAAATGGGGAGAGTAATTAATACTTAATCTATAAATTTACTATCTTTGTCGATATAATATCATTACATAACAAAATAAAGTCAAAATATCATCATGGCAAAACTTAAAATATTAATAGTAGAAGAAGCTACTTATGTAGAAGTTGCTTTGCAAAATAGATTATCAGCAATGGGATTTGATGTTGTAAAAATGGTTGCAACACCTAAATTAGCAATTGATTATCTTGAAAATAACAAAGTAGACATTGTATTAATGGATTTATTTTCTTCTGAGAAATATACGGCAAATGATGCAACTAATGATATTAATATCCAATTTGCTATTCCTGTAATTCTATTAAATGGTGGTAATAAGTTTAATGACTTCCAAGTTAAAGCCTCACAAGCTAAACTAATTATGCATAAACCATTAAATGATAATGAACTTGCATTTAATATTAAAGCTACCATTAATAATATGAACACTACCCTTAGAACTTTAGAGCCTTCCACTAAAAAATACATATTTGTAAAAGCTGACTATCGTTTAAATAAGATTCGACTTGATGATATCTATTACATTGAAGCCAGCAAAGATTATGTAAGCATCTACACTCGTAATAATGCCTTTACAGTACATGCCACTATGAAAGATATCGAATTAGCATTACCTTCTCATCAATTCGTTCGTACTCATAGAAGTTTCATTGTAAATATTGATAAGATTTTCTCCATAAAATATCCTGAGGTACTTATTGAAGATAAAATGAAAATAATTCAAATTGGAGGACTTTATCGTAAAAAATTCATGCAATTAATAGAGGTTATATAACATTTCATTAAAACAACTCATTCTTATAAATTCATCTAAAACAATTCCATAAAGAAAGCCACACTCTATTTCCAGAATGAGGCTATATGTCTGTGGTGATGATACTGACGCTATCGGCTCAGCATCCTAATATTTATCGCCAGGGCCTACTTTTGAACAACTAAATTTTTACTTTAGCCTTGTTATTTTTTTTGCTTTTAGCCTTGTTTTCAAACCTTTAGCCTTTTTTTTGAGCATAAAAAAAGCCCCACCCTGTTTCCAGAATGAGGCTATATGTCTGTGGCGACGACCTACTTTCCCACAACTAAATGCAGTATCATCGGCGCAGGTAGGCTTAACTTCTCTGT
>QMPB01000169.1 GCA_003648395.1 Bacteroidota bacterium | reverse complement strand
TTTCATATGTTTAAAATTTATTAATTAGGTGATATGGAGTCACATAACAATGTTTTAATCATGACCTTGTGGGTCAATTTACGATTAAAAATTGTCATGTTCGTTTCATATGTTTAATTCTATTAATTTGGTGATATGGAACACCTTATGATAAAAATAATCATTCCCTTGTGTGTTTAATAATTATTTTAATCATGAGTGTTTCATATCAATAGAGATTTAGGTTAAATGGTTAATAAAAATAACACTTAAATAATCGGAATTATTCCGAAGATATGTCGACAAATGTAAACTTATTATTTTCAATCAAATATTTTTATAGTGTGAAAATATTCGGATTTTGATTGATAAATTGCAGAGTATAATTTTATGTGTTATACCAATTTGGTATCAAAATACGCTATAAATAAATTGGAATATATTTTCCTATTAGAAGGCAAAAATTATTTGCAACTAATCAGTTTATCAAAATCCTCTTTTCCACTTTATTAGAAATTAAAAATTTGTGCTTTGTCACTATTTTTTGCTAAAAAAAGCAAAAATACCGCCAAAACCTCTAGAATTAGTATTCATAACCATGGGGCTTCGCCCATGGTTATTCGTATTTGACCCTTTCAGGGTCAGTGATATACGTAGTACACTATAATTGTAATAATAAAGGCAATTTACACTGATTTGTTACAATTATTTTACTGTATTTGTATAATTATCTATCCATCAAAATCCTACAACTTTGTGAGATATAAAAGTTTAGCGAAATATAATAATTATATAAATATTTCTTTTCAAAATCTCTAATCAATAATCTATTTTGAAGCTTGGGTATCGTATTTCTTCCTGCTTATTCCAGAGATAATTAATTCTTTATTAAGAATAAACTCTCCAATTTTTGAATTTGGAAGCGTTAGAACGTAAGATTTTCTTGTGCTTGATGGAATATACTTCTTCTTATATTGGGGATTTAACCTAGTAATCTCTTTAACATCCATATCTAACCAATCTGATATTTGATTAAACGTCATCTTCTGATTTACATATACCGTATCTAAAGCATAGTAGTTTATTTTCGGGTTCTTATCATATTTAATATTATGAGCATCAGAATATTGCATTAAATAATTGACAGCTATAAAAGCAGGAACATAATTTTGAGTTTCACGAGGCAAATATGGTCTAATAGCCCAATAATTAGTAGAAGTTTTGGCTCTACGAATAGCTTTATTTACATTTCCCGGACCTGCATTATATGCAGCAAGTACTAAATTCCAGTCGTGATATCGAGCATACAAATCAGAAAAATATTGACAAGCAGCTTCAGTAGCTTTATACACATTCATTCTATCATCAATTGTAGAATTAACATGAAGACCATAAAGTCTTCCTGTTCCTGGCATAAATTGCCATAAACCCATGGCTCCAACTCTAGACCTTGCCTTAGGATTAAGTGCTGATTCTACAACTGCAAGATATTTAAGCTCCATAGGCAATTGATACTTATCAAGCATTTCTTCAAATAGTGGAAAATATAGCTCCTTTGTTATTTGTACTTTTCTAATTAATGCTGGTCTTCTTTTGCTATAGAAAAGAATCATTGAACGTACTGCATCATTATACTGAAAGCTAAATGGACTTTTTATATCCATATTTTTTAATCGAAGAAAATATGTAGTGTCTATGTATGCAGGGATAGAATCATCTTTAAATTCATAGCTAAATGACCAAGGATGCAATTCTTCCTCAGAAGTAAAGCCTTTGGCATATATACTATCACAAGTGCGAAGCATAGGGTAATCTGAAATAAAAAAATCTATTGATGAAGAGTCTATTTCAGATTTTTCTTTAAAGTGTTTTATTCCTTCAGAAAAAGAGTTTAGACTAATTAAAAATGAGGCAAAAAATATTATCCATTTCATATATTTAATTTTATCAACTTAGTGATACGGAACACCTTATGATGAAAATAATCATTCCATTGTGTGTTTAATAATTATTTTAATCATGGGTGTTTCATATTTTATAATTAATCTTTTTTGTCTTTATCTTCTTTATCTTCTTCTTTGGTGCCTTTCTTGAATTCGTTAATCCCTTTTCCAACTCCTTTCATAAGTTCAGGAATCTTCTTTCCTCCAAATAACAAAAGCACAATTACGAGAATAACAATAATCTCCGTTGGACCAAATGTAAATAATAATAATACTGAATTATACATAATATATTGTTTTAAATACTCAACAAAACTAATTAAAAATATACTACTTTTGGGCTTAATAAAATTAAAGATTTTCACTAGTCAATCTTAATAAGATGTCAAAGAAATTAATGCTAGATTTTGAAGATGAAATTAGCTATTCTTTCATAGGAATAAGCAGTAGCTTAAAGGATTATAAACTTAATTTCTTTATAAATAAATTGTCAGGTTTTGATTTTAAACGGGTTGATTCTTTCATTTTTTCATTTAATAATCAAAAGTTTTATTATTCATTGTACATACACATTGACCATGATAATATGCATAACTATTACCTAATATCAAATAAGCATAATGCTGTAAGACTTGTAAAAGATTTTATTGTTTTTGATTATATACTTATTATGGATGGGGAAATAGATGATGATTATGTTTTTGAGTTAGCAAAAAGAATAAAGACAGTACCTGGTGTTATGTTAAGCTCTGTACTTGATAATGAGATTTTTGATAAAATACCAAAATTAAGAAGTGAATTTGATTTACATTTAGATGCTGTTTTAAAATTAATATAGAAATTGTATACAGTAAAGTCTCCATATCTATTAAGAAAGCTTTTTAAGAGTTTGATTTATTGGAATGTTAAAACCACTGAGAAAAACTTATTTTTGAGCTTTGATGACGGACCAATACCAGAGGTTACGCCAAAAGTTCTTGCATTATTAAAAGAGTATAATGCAAAGGCAACTTTTTTTATGGTCGGTGAGAATATTGATAAACATCCTAATCTATTTCAAGAAGTGCAAGATGCTGGTCATGCCATTGGTAATCATACATACAATCATATAAAGTCTTGGAAATGTAGCAATAAAGAGTATTATGAAAATATTGAGAAAGCTGCAAAAAACATTGAAAGTAAGTTATTTCGCCCTCCTCATGGGCAAATAAAATTGATACAACTAAAGCAATTGTCAAAGAAGTTTAATATTATATTCTGGTCAGTTTTATCAGGTGATTTTGATATAGGAATTAGTCAAGAGCAGTGTAAAAATAATGTTTTGAAAAATGCAAAGAATGGCTCAATTATTGTTTTTCACGACAGCCTTAAAGCAGAAAAGAATATGCTCTATGCTTTAGAAAATACTTTACAGCATTTTAGTAATTTAGGATATAGCTTTAAAAGTTTAGAACATTTAGCATGATAGTCGATTTTTGGAAGAAATATATATTTAATAGTATTACAAAGCTGATTCCACTTATTTATTTGGTGTTTATTAGTAATTATAGCTCAGCTCAGAGTGATAGTGCTAAGGTAAATTACAGTTTTGTAAATGCAGCCGATAGAGGTGATGTGAAAGCTGTTAATAGTTTTATATTAAAGGGGATTAATCTTAATTATCGTGATGCAAATGGAGCAACAGCATTGTTTTATGCTGCAAATAATGCACATATGGAAGTTATTAAAACACTTCTTTATTATGGGGCTAATCCTAATATCGCTACTTTTGATGGTTTTACACCACTGATGAATGCCGCATTGCAGGGTAAATTTGATGTAGCACAATTGCTTCTATACAATGCAAGAACGAAGCTTGATTTACATGATCTGAACAACTGTACAGCACTGCATTATGCTTCTTATTACGATAATATATATATTGTAGATATGCTATTATTTTATGGTGCAAATGCTCAATTAAAAGCAAAATATCAGACTTCACCACTTTTATTGGCCTCTTTTACCGGAGATACTGCTTTAACACAACTATTAATAAACTCAGGTAACCTAATAAAAATAAAAAATAGTGAAGGATATTCTCCAATGTCTATCGCAATTCAGAATGATGATAGTGTGCTTTTTAATTTTTATTTTAAAAAATTAATACAAGCAAATACGGAAGATGACGACTGGAATGATTTTCTTGAAACAGCTATTAAGAATGAAAATAATTACGCTACTGAAAAGTTAATGGATTTTTTTCAAAAGGGCGTTTTTAAATTGAAGAAAAGTGATAATTTACTAAAAGAGGCATATCGTCTAGAAAACTATAAATTAGTAGCTCAATTTAAAAATCATGGATATTCTGCAAATTGGAAACCATTAATTAATTCTTTTCATATTAAATTCTCAGAAAGTTTCAATGCAAAAGATTTTACTTCATTCTTTAAGTTTGGGGTTAATGAAGTACGATATAATATGTCGGCTTCATTTGTTTATGGGACAAGATTTACGAAAAAAGCAATTCAAAAGAAGATAAACGAAAATACATTTTATCAATATTGGGAACATAGAAATATTGTTGGGTTTCATTTAAGAAAGAATTTTCTTTATGTCCCAGCAGGAGAGTTTACCATTAAACCATATATTGGTGCAGAATTTCAATGGCATTTTGTGAATTATAATGGTGTTTCTCAAAAAGAACCAACTTCATTCTTATTTGTGCCAGAACTAGGGATTTCATTTAGATATCAGATGTTAATTATTGATTTTTCTTATCAATATAGTAATTTTGATATCTATGAAGTTTCTCCCCACAGAATAAATATTGGCGTTGGAGTAAATATTCCTTTTTATCAAAAATCAAAAAAGTATTATCCTTTATGGTTATGAGGTCAAAAATATTATTTCTAATTGGTTTATTACCAATGGTCGTAGTTCTATTTCTTTCGGGCTGTGAGCAAACAGTTAGCGACGAAGATTGCGATACATATAATTATTACGATTGTAATACAGTAGAACCATTTGAAGCAGAATTGAAAATGAAGTTTACAATAAGTAAAAATATTCATTCTGTTGCTTTTGAAATCTACAAAGGAGGGTTTGATGAGAATAATATAATTGTATACGATACTGCTTTGAATTCTACAGTAACTTACAATATGCCAATTCCTGAATATTATTCAGTTAGAGCTATTTACAAACTAGAAGATAAAATACTGTATACTATAGATGGAGTAAAAATGGATAAGAAGAGTATACAGAAATGTGATTCTTTATGTTGGAAAGAGGCTAATAAGGAGTTAGATTTAACTATTCATTAAGGATTTTAGAGCTGCTATTTTCTATTACGGCTTAATACGGCTCATTATTTATATTAAATTCGTGAACATAATTATTATGAAAAATTCTATGAAACACTCATAATTAAAATAATTATTTAACACATAAGAGAATGATTATTTATATTATATAATGTTACGTATCAGTATATTAACAAAATTAGACATATGAAAGAAGTCTTACAGAATCCCGATTACGATATATTTATTGATGACAGTCTGAAGTATTTAAATGATTTTTTAGAGAATAAGAAAGACCATTACTCAAAATACTATATCCTTGTAGATGAGAATACTCATACTACTTGTATTCCTAAACTGCTTTCTAATGTTAGTCTGCTTCAAAATGCTGAAATCCTTGAAATTGATGCAGGTGAGGAGAATAAAAACCTAATAATTGCCAACGGGCTTTGGGAAGCCCTTTTGGAGAATAATGCCAATCGTAAAACATTAATTATTAATCTTGGTGGAGGATTGGTTTCCGATTTGGGAGGTTTTGTAGCTTCAACTTTTAAACGTGGGATTCCTTTTATTAATGTTCCTACTACTTTGCTTGCTCAAACTGATGCTGCTATTGGAAGTAAAACGGCAGTTAACCTTGGTCATGCAAAAAATCAAATTGGAACTTTTGCCCATCCAGAAGCTATTTTTATTAGTATAGATTTTATTAGTAGCCTGCCAGAGAGAGATAAAAATTCTGCCTTTGGTGAAATTCTAAAATATGCTCTCATTGCCGATGAAAAATTATGGGAAATACTGAAAAATCAAGAGCTTGATGAGATTACTGATTATGAAATGATAGTAACAGAATGCGCCAAAATTAAAAATGATATTGTAACACAAGACCCTAAGGAAAAAGGCATTAGAAAAATCCTAAACTTTGGGCATACTGTTGGGCATGCCTTTGAATCCTTCTCAATGAATCCTCACAATCGACAATTATATCATGGTGAAGCTATTGCATTGGGAATGATAGTAGAAATGTATATTTCTTCAAAAATTTTGAATTTTAATAATTCTCTAAGAGAAGAAATACAACAATATATTCTCGATAATTTTCGTATTTTTTCAATTGAAGAGAAAGATTTTCCGCAACTTATCGATTTTATGAGAAAAGATAAAAAGAATACAGATTCTAATATTAGTTTTGTACTTATTTCAGAAATTGGTAAAGCTCATATTAATCAAAATATCGATGAGGGGCTCATTCTTGAAGCATTGAAATATTATTCTGAATTGTAAATAAAAATGATATTATGATAGTAAGGTACACAAAATTAAGTAAATATAGTAAACTGTTTATGGGCATAGCTTGGTTTTTGGTAGGGGCTTTGAATGTTTTTTATGGTGAAACAAAATCCATAAATTATTTTTTCATAGTATTTGGAATTATCTATTTTGTTATGGCTTTTGTTGAGTTTGCATATAACTATGTGGAGATTGAGAATGGTATTATTTCTAAAAAAGGTCCATTTGGTAAAAACTTAAAAATAATTGATCTAATTAAAATGGAAGAAGCTGGACGAGAATTAGTTATTAGAACAATGGATAAAAAAATAACCATTAATAAAATGAGAGCTAACTCTGATGATTATCTTAGACTTATAGAGGAAATTAAAAAACAAAAGCAAAGTCTTGCGGTAGTATAATTGAAGTTTATTTGTACTTTTACATCACTTAAGTTTACTAACAAATTGAATATCATTATTAAATCCCAACCTCAATGATTAACAAAGTTTTTAAAAGCAAGTATTTTATCTTAGCTTCCCAATTCATTACCCTCATAGTTTTTATTCTATTAATCTATGGTGGTATAGGCATTACAACCAACGACCCAGATTTTGCCAAAGTACTTCGTAATACAAATCTTCCCAATCTTATTGTTTGGTCGTATTGGTGGCCATTTATTATTGTTAGCTCAATACTTTTTGGTAGATATTGGTGTACAATATGCCCAATGGAGCTAGTAACTTCTTTCTTTGGTAGAATGGGATTAAAAAATAAGCCTGGCAAATTCCTAAAATCTGGTTGGATAAGTACTCTTTTCTATGCAATGATATTAGTACTTGGAATTCATACTCTTGCCATTCATCGCATTCCACAATATATGGCTATTTATATGCTTATTTTGTTTGCCTCAGCTGTTATTGTTGGACTAATCTGGGAGAAACGGACTTTCTGTACTCACGTTTGTCCCATTGGGCATATTATTGGTCTTTATTCTCTTCTTTCATCAAGTAAATTGCGTGTGAAAGATGAAAATGTATGCAAAAGCTGCAAAACCAAAGATTGTATTAGTAGCAAATCACATTATAATATTGTTGCACGTTCTTGTACTTCAGAGCTTTTCCCTCCAAAGCTAAAGGATAATAGAGATTGCATACTCTGTGGACAATGTTTTAATTCTTGCTCGAAAGACAATATTGCTATTCAAAAACGTGGTATCGCTGAAGATTTATTTACGAAAATAGATTTTAAATGGGCAGAAATAGCAATCTTTATGATTGTTAGTGCTTTTGTGGTATATGAAATTCTGTCAGAATGGTCTGTAAGTAAAGCCTATGTAATGGCATTGCCAAATTGGGTAAACCATAGTTTGAATATTAGCGGAGGATTAAAAGGGACAATTAAAGCAGTATCGCTTTTCTTTATTCTACCATCAATATTTTATTTTCTGTTTGCATACTTGAAAAAAACTTTTGCCAAAGAAACATGGAAATCAGCATTTTCTCAATTGATAATTGCTATTTTACCAATTACAGCAAGTGTTCATTTACTAAAAGCAACTTTAAAAACTACATCACGCATTCCATATTGGCAGTATGTATTCTCCGACCCAGAGGGAGTAGAAACAGCCACTAAAATAATGCAAGACAAAACGCTACTTCATAGCGATATTCTTACAA
>QMPB01000168.1 GCA_003648395.1 Bacteroidota bacterium | reverse complement strand
TTTCTGAAAATAATGGAATTACTATTTTACTTTTTACAGAGGCATCACATACCAATGATACCATAATGATGGAAAAATTAAACTATATATTTAGTTCTCAACGAGAATTAGTTGGTGAAATTATTTCCGATGGAATGGAACAAGGTATTTGGGATGAAAATATTTCAATCGATGACATAACTATGCTATATATGGGAATACCACTTACACATAATATTAATTTAATATTATCGAAAGGGAAAAATAAAAAACAACAATTTTGTAATAAAATGATGACATTATTAGAAAGAATGTTAGTAAAGAATTCAACAATTCAGTAGGTTAACTAAATTAAGACTAGCACCATGCTCCTAGTTCAGTATCTTTTACCATATTTGTAAGCAATTCTTAGGCAATCATGCTTTGCGGAATTTAATTCAACAAAATATTTAATATATTGAAATAATCTCTACCTTTGAGCAACAAAATAAATTCAATATGTCAAGTAGTTTAATGAAAAAATTAAAATCGTTTTTTACCAATACGGTATTAATAATAATTTTTATCTCATTTATTGGTGTAAACCTTTGGATGCAGTTTGGCGTTGGTGGAATTTCTGATATTAAATATGTTTCTGGAGGTAAAACAATTCCTGATATTAATCTTTATCAAACAGTTGACAATCTATCGGAAACACTTACTGCCTTTGGTGCTCAGGGCAGGGTTTATTACTTAAGATATCAGTTTAGAGATTTTATTTATCCCATAACTTATGGTTTGCTTTTAATGGGCTTATTATATAGAATGATAAAGCCTAGGAGTATTAATTTTTGGGTTTTCTTACCTTGGATAGCGGTGGGTTTTGATTTTATAGAGAATTACTATCTAAGGGTGATTTTTTATGACTATCCAGAAATTTATTCCTCAAAAGTAGCAATAGCCTCATGGGCAACCTCCCTTAAATGGTTTTTTATTCTGTTTAGTATTCTTATTTTTCTTTTAGCATATATAAAGAGACGCAGAAAGAATATTGCTTTAGAGAGTAAAACAGTATAAACGGAATTACCTTAATCATATCGTGCTATATAGTAGAGTAAAAATTAGGAGTTCAAAATATATAATACTTAATCAAAATCGATTAGATATTATATTAGCTTATAGAAAAGCTTGGAAATTAATGCATTATATACAATAGATTGCATATATTAGAACGTCCCCCAAATCCTAGCTCTCCCTAATTCCCCATAACCCAAGAAAAGTAATCAATCCATTTAGAAGCAATATCTCAAAACCAAAATGATAGCCAAATAATATTGGGGCATAGTGGTTAAAACCATAAGAAATAATTGGAGCAAGTATTACAACCAAAGGAATAAGTCTGTCTTTTACTTTAATTTTTGTAAATAGTCCAAAAGCAAACATTCCTAAAAGTGGTCCGTAAGTAAAGCCTGCTACTTTAAAGAGTTCGTTAATTACTGAGTCTTTGTTAATGATATTGAACAGAATAATTACAAGAAAAACAACAAATGAAACTCCAAAATGAATGAATTTTCTCCATTTCACTTTTTCTTTATCGTTTAAGTCTCTTCTCTTTTCAAGATTAAATATATCTACACTCATAGAGGTTGTGAGTGATGTTAATGCACTGTCGGCACTGGAATAAGCTGCGGCAATTAGTCCAATAATAAATACTATTCCTGATATTATTCCCATATTCTGAATTGCCAATAATGGAAATAATTGGTCTGCTTTGGCAGGAATTTCCACATTCAAATAGCCAGCGAAAATAAACAAAGCTGCTCCCAAACTTAGAAACAGAAGATTTATTGGAACAAGAGAAATACTCATCCAAGTCATATTCTTTTGGGCTTCCTTAAGGTTTCTGCAGCTTAGGTTCTTTTGCATCATATCTTGGTCTAGCCCAGTCATTACTATGGTGATAAACATACCACTGATAAACTGCTTAAAGAAAAACCTAGGATGATGCCAGTCTGTAACTATTGCTTGCGAATATTCACTATTCTTTATTTCATGAAAAAGTTTTGAAATACTAATATCCATTCCATCAGCAATAAAATACATTGATAGAACAACCGAAGCTAACATAAAAGTTGTTTGTAGAGTATCAGTCCAAACAATGGTTTTAATTCCAGCTTTCATTGTATAAAGTAGAATTAGCAGAATAAAAGCTCCAACGGTAACAAAAAATGGTACTCCATAATAATCAAGCACAAAATATTGAAGTACACTTACTACCAAAAACATTCGAAATGATGCTCCAATAACCCTAGAAATAAGAAAATAAATAGCTCCACTTTTATAAGCCTTAATTCCAAAGCGAGATTGAAGATAAGAATATATGGAAGTAAGATTAAGTTTGTAATAAAGAGGCAAAAGAACTTTTATAATCACCCAATAACCAAATAGATATCCAAACACCATCACCATATATGAGAAATAGCTTTTCCCCACAGAGCCGGGCACTGATATAAATGTAACTCCAGAAAGCGAAGCCCCAATCATACCATAAGCCACCACATACCAAGGCGATTGCTTATTAGCCCTAAAAAAGCTATCGTTATTTGCACCCTTTGAAGTGAAATAACTCACCGCAAAAAGTAAAGCAGTATAAATAATGAAGCTTAGAAATATCCAGAATGGGTTCATATAGTATTATATTTGAACACAGATGACACTGATTAAATAGATTTACACTGATTATTTATTTGTGATTATCCATAAAATCCGTGTTATTCGTGTTCTTATTTTATTATTTATACTCAGGAGTTATCCCCATTTCATAAAAAGCAAAAGCCCACATATCAACTTTATCTTGAATAACCATTTCTGTTGGTTTGCCGGCCCCATGTCCTGCATTTTTGTCTATTCTGATAAGAGTTGGCTTATTACAAGATTGAACTTCTTGAAGTCGAGCTGCAAATTTGAATGAATGAGCAGGGAAAACTCTATCGTCATGGTCGGCAGTTACAATTAGTGTTGATGGTAAGCAATCTCCTTCATTTAAGTTATGAAGTGGAGAATATTTTATCAAATTATTAAACTGAATAGAATCATCAGAAGTGCCGTAATCGTCGGCCCAATAATAGCCAATGGTGAATTTATGATAGCGTAGCATATCTAATACACCAACACCAGGGAAAGCTACTTTAAATAAGTTAGGCTGTTGTATCATAGTAGCACCAACTAATAAACCACCATTAGAACGGCCGCTTATTGCAAGATAGTCAGTTGAAGTATATTTATTGTCAATTAGGTAATTAGCAGCAGCAATAAAATCGTCAAATACATTTTGTTTGTTAAGTTTAGTACCTGCTTCGTGCCATGCTTCTCCAAATTCACCACCACCACGAAGGTTTGCTTGTGCATATATTCCACCTTGCTCTAACCAAAGCAATCGGTCAACACTAAAGCCTGGAGGTAGACTAATATCAAATCCTCCATAACCATAAAGCATAGTAGGATTCGTGCCATTTAGTTCAATGCCTTTTTTATAAACTAAGAACATTGGTATTTTAGTCCCATCTTTACTAGTGTACCATACCTGCTTAGTTTCGTAATTGTCCATATCAAAATCTAATTCCGATTTGCGGAATAGAATAGAGGTATTATTTTCAATATCGTATTGATAGCTCAAGCTAGGAACAGTGAAAGAAGTAAAAGAATAGAAATAAGTCATGGTTTCATCATCACCACTAATTCCGCCAATATTACCAATACCGGGTAGATTTACCTGATGCTTTAGGCTTCCATCTGCATTATAAACAAAAGCTTGAGCAGAGGCATTATGTAAATAGTATGCAATAAGATATTTACCTTTTACACTAATTCCTTGCATTACATCTTCTTTCTCTGCAATAACATCAACTCGTTCTTGCATAGGGTCGGTAATATTTATTTTGAAAACTCTATTATTAGGAGCATCAATATTGGTATTGAAATACACATCATTTCCAATGTTTCCAATTATATAAGTTTTATTATCAAATATTTCTTGAATTTTTGTCCAATCTTTATCGTCAGCTTTTCTATAAGAAATCATATTCCCTCTGTAATTTGGGTCTTCTCCACTAAGCATTAGAATACTTTCGTCTTTGGTTGCAGAAATAGAATACATACGATCTGGATGCTCATCATCTTTGTATTTTAATTCATCATTTTCTTGAGAATCTCCAATCTTATGATAGTAAACCATTTGATTTAAGTTTTTGCCTTTTAGAGCATTCCCGTCTTTGGGCTCAGGAAAACGTCCATAGAAAAAACCATCTTTAAACCAGTTAATACCACTGAATTTTACCCATTGAATATGGTCGTCAAGTAGAGTCTTACTTTCAACATCAAATACAAATATTTCATTCCAATCGCTACCACCTTTAGAGATAGAGTAAGCGCAATATTTACCATCTTTTGAGAATGAAAGACCAGCAAGAGCAATAGTTCCATCTTCTGAAAATTTATTTGGGTCGATAAATACACTTGGATCAGCATCTAAAGTTTTCATAGTATAAAGTACTGACTGAGCTTGTAAACCATCATTTTTATAGAAATACCAGTTATTGCCTTTTTTGAATGGAGTACTAGTTTTAGGATAGTTCCAAAGTTTCTCCAAACGTTCTTTCATGGCGTTTCTGAAAGGAATCTTGTTAAGATAGCTTGCTGTAACTTTGTTCTCAGCATCAACCCAAGCCTTGGTTTCTTCAGAGTTATCATCCTCTAGCCAGCGATATGGATCTGCTACTTCTGTTCCAAAATAATTGTCAACTACATTAACTTTTTTAGCTTCCGGATATTTTAATTTGCTTTCGTTTGTCTTTTTTTCAATCATAGTATTACATGATGTAAACAGCCATGCTGTAATGGTCAATAATAAGAATGTTTTTGGCATTTTAAATAGATTTAGTTGTGATATATATGGGACAAATGTAATAAAGATTTGTGATGAATTTAGAATAATTATTTAATTTAACCTTGTAGATTGCAACTTATGGTTGCAATCTACAAGGTTAAATATATAAATAAATTAGTAAATTGAAAGTATTACTTGCAATTTACAAAGATAATTTATACTTTTGTGTTCTAATTAGGTTAGTTATGTATCAAAGGGAATTAAAATCGATAATATTAAAATTCATTAATAAGATTCCTGTAATTGCTATAGTAGGGGCACGTCAAGTTGGTAAAACAACTCTTGCCAAAGAGTTAATAGCAGATAAGGATAAGGTTGTTTTTTTGGATTTGGAAAAAAGTTCTGATAGGGAAGTAATTCAGCAAGCAGAAAGTTTTCTAAATCTTAATAAAGGCAAAACAATATGTATTGACGAAATTCAGATAGAACCTAAGTTATTATCAGAAATGAGGAATTTTATTGATAATAATTCTGATACAAATTTTATTATTCTTGGTTCTTCATCACCAGATCTATTGCATAAATCATCGCAGAGTTTAGCCAGTAGAATTTATTATTTTGAGTTATCATCATTCTTATGGAGTGAAATAAAAACTCACACTGACTTAAATCATTATCGTTTGCTAGGAGGAATGCCACGGAGTATTTTGGCTGATACCACAGAAGATTCTTTTATGTGGTTAGAAAATTATATTCGTACTTTTCTGGAAAGAGACTTGCGTAATTTTGGTTTTAATATTCCACCCATGACATTGAATCGCTTGTGGAAAATGTTAGCTCATTTGAATGGTCAAGTGTTGAATTATTCTAGTATAGGAAGCTCAATGGGTTTAAGCCATACTACCATAAAGAAGTATATTGATATCTTGCAGAATACTTTTATGCTGAGAGTAATACCTCCATATTATGCCAATGTAAAAAAGCGCCTATCAAAGTCACCAAAAGTGTATTTTAGGGATACTGGAGTGCTTCACTCTTTGTTGAATATCCGTACTTATGACGATTTGTTTGTACATCCTGTTTATGGTAGTTCATGGGAAACTACTGTAATAGAAAATATAATTGCAAAATACAGAGAATGGGATTATTACTACTATCGTACTGCTAGTGGTAACGAAATAGATTTGGTGCTTACAAAAGCCAATCGAGTGATTGCCATTGAAATAAAGGCTTCTAATACTCCAAAATTAAGTCGTGGTTTTTGGCTTGCTATTGATGATATTTCTGCCACCGAAAAATATGTAATTGCGCCTGTGAGAATGCCTTATCCCATGAAAAACGATGTTATGGTTTATTCTTTGGAAGATTTTATGAATAAGGAAATATAAATAATGGGTAAAATAAGATTGATATTAAAAACTCTAGGAGAAATATTCCCCAATTACATATTAATATTGATTTCTACACCAATTGTTATTAGTTATTTTATCGATTCTGCTTTGGTAGACTTTAGATACTTAATAATTAACTTAGTTTGGGTGTCTCTATTTACTATTCCAGCAGTTTTACTAAAAAGTAGATTTCTTTTTAGGCTAATTTCTTCAATTAGTTTTATATTTGGTTTTATTGAAATTACTCATTGGATTATTATAAAAGGACCTTTGAGTTTAACCAGTTTATTAATTCTCTCAAATACTAATTTGCAGGAATCTATCGAGTTTTTTGATGTTAGAGGCACTTATTGGCTTTTGATATTAATACCGTATGCTATTCTTTACGTATTGTCATTGAGGAAATTAGAAATTTATAAATCCACACGAATTAGAAATTACGTAATTGCGTTTGTATTTGTATTCTCGCTTATTTTTATTGGAGAAAACACTATTCATGGAAGACTAATAAGAAAAGGTGTTCCGCAATTAGTTAAGGTTTCTTTTTCCTTTTTTGAGAAAATGAAATTGTATAAGGAAGCAATGAAACAAGTTTTGCCTAAAGTAGTTGAAGCAGAACCAATATATAAAAATGGAAAGCAAACTTTTGTACTAATATTAGGCGAATCCTGCAATAGGAGTCATATGTCTCTATATGGTTATAAGCGTAAAACCACGCCTAGACTTGATGCTAGAAATGATATTTATGTGTTCAAGGATGTGGTATCACCCTATTCAAATACTTTGGGAAGTGTATTATGTATTCTTTCAGAGTCTAATCTTGAAAATAAAATACCAGTGAATGAAAGTATTGATATAATTGATATTTTTCATTCTGCTGGGTTTAAAACATTCTGGCTTTCAAATCAATCGCCTATTGGTATTTGGGATAATTTGGTAACAGTATTTGCCAATAAATCTGACCATACTCGCTTTGTAAATATTTCAAGTAATTCTTCCTTTGAAGCTACTTATACAACATCCTACGACTCAAAATTGTTCAAGCCATTTATTACTGCTTTAAATGATACTGCGAGAATGAAGTTTATTGTTGTGCATTTAATGGGAAGCCATACTTCATATTCTAAAAGATATCCTAGTGAATTTGATGTGTTTAATGGAGATAATACTAAGACTAAAACAATTGCAGAATATGATAATTCCATATTGTATAATGATTTTATAGTTGATAGTTTGCTTAATACTTTCAAGAAATATACATTAGATTCTACTTCTTTTTCATCATTAATTTACCTATCCGATCATGGTGAGAATGTTTATGATGAACTAGATAGAGCTGGTCACGACTATTCTAAAGTATTGCCAAAAGCAAATGTCGAAATACCCTTTATGGTATATTTATCACCATCATTATTAAGAGATACTTCTAAAATAAAACAAAGTATTTCATCAAATTTGAATCAACCATTTGTTTCTGATGATTTATTTCATACAATAATTGATTTAAATAATATTGAAACACCATTATTTAATGCGAATAGAAGCATATTCAATCCTTCTTATAATTACAAAAGAAAACGAATTTTGGAAGATGGTAAAGATTATGATTTGAAGTAAAATTGTATTTGCCATATTAACAAATCATTAATTATACCAAGTTAATTTCAAAATACGTTATAAAAGTCATTTAAAAAAAAGTGATGATGCGTAATGCTTTTAACAATTTCTATAGTAATGTTTTCTCTGACAAAATCATGTAGCCAGTTTTTAACATTATCTAAATTATCAAAGACTCTGTTTTTATAAAACTGCTTGATATATGCCCACATTTTTTCTGAGGGGTTTAATTCTGGAGAATAAGCAGGTATTCTTATCAGGATAATGTTCTCTGGAATATCATACTTTGCAAGTGAGTGAAATCCTGCATTATCAATTATT
>QMPB01000167.1 GCA_003648395.1 Bacteroidota bacterium | reverse complement strand
TTCTGACATATTCTCCAGAAATGATTTCTGAACTTGAACTTGAGGATAAAGATATTATTAGAGTTGATTTTATGAAAGGTGAAGTTACTAATCTTAAAAACAATAAGACATTTTCAATAAACCCATTCTACGATGTGCAGAAAGAGATTTATTTGAATGATGGATTGCTATAGAAAATAGTAACATAGTGAAATTGAAAAAGTTGTATCATTAATTGGTGCAACTTTTTTGGTTTATACTTGGCTTGTAAATGAAAAATCACAGTGTTAAAATATAAATTCTAAAAAAAATGAAAAAATTAAAGGCTAAAAAAATAAAGTAGAAAGTAATAAAATAAAACCCCCAATATTACCAAAACATCAATTCCATAACAATTCCATAATACTAAATTTACATATACATAATACAGTAGTAATATTGTAGTAACATCCTTATTCCAACTTTCATATTCCTTTGCTGTGTAAAATTTAAATAGATAAAATATTTTAAAACACACACAAAATTGAAGATTATGAAAAACAAATTATTTAGTTTAGTTATAGTATTTATAGGAATACTCATAACATTTAGCTCTTGCGAGAAGACAACTACAGAACCAAATTCAAGTATAGAAACTAATGCAACAGAATATGTTGTGAGTGGAAATACGGTAACTGTAACCGACCATGGAGAGGGGATAGGAAATAAAACTTTTACAGCAGATACAGTGTGGTTGCTTAATAAAATGGTATTTGTAAATTCTGGCCAAACATTGAAAATAGAGGCTGGAACAGTGATAAAAGGAAAACCCGGTCAAGGAGAACAATCTAGTGCATTAATAGTGGCTCGTGGAGCAAAAATTTATGCAGAGGGTACTGCCAATAAACCAATTATTTTTACCGCAGAAGCTGACGACCTAAATGGTAGTGTTGCTAGGACAGATAAAGGTTTATGGGGAGGAGTTATTATTCTTGGAGCTGCTAAGATTAATACTATTCCCAATAAAATGAATATTGAAGGAATTCCAACAACGGAGAAACGTGGTGAATATGGAGGTGCTGATGATGACGATAATTCTGGAATATTTACCTATGTTTCTATTCGCCACGGAGGTACTAATATTGGTGCTGATAATGAAATAAATGGATTGTCTCTTGGTGCAGTTGGTAGAGGAACTACAATTGATTTTATTGAGGTTTTTGCCAATAATGACGATGGATACGAATTCTTTGGAGGCTCTGTAATTACAAAACACCTTATTTCAGCTTATTGTAAAGATGATGCCTTCGATTGGGATCAAGGCTATAGAGGTCAAGGTCAATTTTGGCTTGCTGTACAAGATCCTGATGGTGGTGATAGAATGGGCGAACTTGATGGTGCTGACGACCCAGAAGATGGAACTCCACTCGGTGGCGGCACAGTTTATAATGCTACTTGGATTGGGCGTGGTGCTTCTGCTGGTAAAAAGGTTATGACTTTTCGTGCCAATGGTGGTGGTTATTTCTATAACTCAATATTTGTTAACCAAACAAAAGGTGTTGATATAGAGATGAAAGAAAACTTGACAGCTTCCTCGAGCTATAAGAGATTTAAAAATGGAGAGTTGAAAGTTGAGAATAATATGTTTTATGATGTAGCTGATGGTACCCAAGTAGGAATATTTAAAGTAAGTGCCAAAGATGGAGTTTCTGATTCTGATAAATCAATAGCAGAGGCAGACTGGGCAGCTTATATTGCTACAGCAAATAATTCAGTTGATATAAATCCAGGTATTACTTATCCAACATCTACTAATTTTAGTTTTAATCCAGTGCCAACAGGTGATGTTACAACTAATTTAGCTTCTTATCCTACAGAATTTGAAAGTGTAAATTATAAAGGAGCTTTTGACCCTAATGCCACAAACTGGGCCCAAGGATGGACACTATTGTTTAAATAGCGTTTCAACGAAAACACCTTTTCTTTAGCCATGGCGTTTTCTAATAGTTAATAATAAAAAAATGAAATACAGCATCAACTCAAAGTATAAAGGTGTAAAGAGAAACATTTTACTAGAGATTTGATGTTTTAAAAAACAAACTATGAGTTTGATGCTGTTTTCTTGAGATTTGTGAGAAGGTCTTAAACTTTATAAAAAAAACCAAATTTAAAAATATATAATGAAGAGATTATTTACAATTTTAATTATAACTTTTAGTATTGTCAATTTGTTTTCTCAAGGGAGAATTCAAGGAAAAATAATTGATGCTAAAACAGGAGAAACCCTAATAGGAGCCAATGTAGTTCTGAAAAATACTACTACAGGAGCTATTGCCGATTTTGATGGAAATTATGCCATTATCAATGTTAAACAAGGTACTTATACATTAGTATGTTCATTTATTTCTTATGAGCAAATGGAGTCAAAAACCATTGTGGTGAAGGATGGAGAAACTGTTGATTTTGACTTTAAGATGAACTCTAAAACTACTCAATTAGCTGGAGCAACAATTAAAGCAAGAGCAGTAAAAAATACCGAGAATGCATTGGTGAATATGCAAATAAAATCAGCTACCAGTGTCAATGGTATTTCAGCAAGAGAAATTAGTATGAATGGTGATAAAAATGCAGCATCTTCTCTCCGTAGAGTAAGTGGTGTTACTGTACAAGATGGAAAATATATATATGTTAGAGGTCTTGGTGATAGATATTCTCGTACTGATTTGAATGGAGCAATGGTTCCCAGTTTGGATCCTGAGAAGAATAATATTCAACTTGACTTATTCCCTGGTGCTATTATAGAGAATATGATGGTATATAAAACATTTAGTCCTCAACTTCCTGCAAGCTTTGCTGGTGGTTATGTGGATATTAGAACAAAGAGGTTTCCCGAAGAATTTCTGTTACAGTTTTCTGCTTCGGCATCTTATAATACTCAAACTACTTTCAATAAAGATTTTATGACCTATCAGGGAGGGAAAACTGATTTTCTTGGTTTTGATGATGGTACAAGGGCTATTCCAGATGCTGCTCAAGGAGAAATTCCTTTCCGCTATCAAGATGATGAGAAACTAGATGAAATTACGAAATCTTTTAATAAAACTATGGAGCCTTCGGTTAAAAGAGCTCCTGTGAATCACGATTTTAGTATTGCTATTGGTGATAAAAAGAGATTGTTCAACAAAGATTTTGGCTACTTAGTTAGCTATACTTATAATCACGATTATCGCTTTTATGAGGATGGTGAAAATGGTCAGTATTCTTTAATAACAAATAAAGCTGAATTTTTACAGAAAGATTTGCAATATAAAGATAGCAGAGGTGTGGATTATGTGCTTTGGGGCTTTATGACGAGTGGATCTTTAAAACTTAATGATAACTCAAGTATTACTCTTAATCTTATACGAAATCAGGGCGGTACTTCCAGCAGTAGATATCAAGAAGGTTGGAACGACTATCACGAAGTAAATATTCAGACAAGAACTTTAACTTATTCACAAAGGGAGTTTTCTACAGCACAGCTTTTGGGTGAGCATAAAGTCAAAAAGTTTTATAATCTTGATGTCAATTGGCAACTATCATATTCTCTTTCCAAACAAGATGAACCTGACCTGAGATTCTTCACTAATATTTATGAAGTTAACCCCAATGGTGATACTGTATTTATTATTGATCCTGCCAAACAAGGAGTCCCTGCTCGATATTGGAGGTTTATGAGTGAGAATAGTTATGATGCTAAATTAGATTTCTCCCTTCCTTATAAATTTGCAAATAGAGAGTCTAAGCTTAAATTTGGTACTAAATTCATGTATAAAAACAGAGATTTTAATGAAAGACGTTTTGATATTAATGACAATAATGATTCATATTATGGAAGTGTAAACGACTATTTAGCTGATGATAATATTGGAATGTCAATTCCTGAATATCCTCAGAAATATGGATTGTATGTGTCTGATGCAAGCCAATTGTCCAATAGCTATAATGCAAACCAGAGCCTGTTTGCAGCTTACCTAATGACTGACCAGAATTTGACCAAAAAACTTAGAGCTGTATATGGAGTTAGACTTGAGACAACGGATATATTTTTAATAAGTAATAATCCTGATAATCCTACAGGTAGCCTACAAGGTGTTGATTTATTGCCTGCTGTTAATCTAACTTTTAAACCAAAGAAAAATATTAATCTGCGTGCTGCTTATGCTCGTACTTTGGCTCGCCCTTCATTTCGTGAGTTAGCTCCTTATGCTTCTTTTGAGTTTGCTGGCGATTATACTTTAATTGGTAACGAGAATTTGGAAAGAACACTTATTGATAATATAGATTTACGTTTCGAATGGGCCCTAAAACCTGGTGAATTAGTGTCTTTTGATTTGTTTTATAAAGGTTTTATTAATCCCATTGAACGAACATTTGTCGCAACAGCAGGTAATGATGAACTTACTTTTCAGAATGCTGATAAAGCTAATGTGTATGGTTTGGAGTTTGAAATTCGTAAGAACTTAGATTTTATTGCAGGACTAAAAGGCTTCAAAGCGGGATTTAATATCGCTATAGTAAACTCCATTGTTAGTATTTCAAATGATGAATTAAGTATTATTCATGCTACCGACCCAACAGCAGCTTCCACCAGAGCAATGTACGGTCAGTCGCCATATATTGTAAATAGCTATCTTAATTATTCTGTCAAGAATATTGGTATTGATGCAAGAGTTGTTTATAATGTTACTGGGCCAAAGCTTGCAATAGTAGTAAAAGGAGGTACTCCAAATGTTTATGAAGCACCTCGAAATACCCTTGATTTTGTTCTTAAAAAATCATTTGGACCTAAAATGGGACTAACTTTTAAAGCTAAGAATCTGCTTAATGCTTCTTTTAAAAAGTATTATACATATAATGATGAAGAATATATTTATTCTAACTATTCCTTGGGACAATCATTCTCAATAGGTTTTACTTTCAAAATTTAAAAAAAATAAAATTTGTTTAACTTCTCACTGTTAAATTTGGTTAGTAGCTCCTGTCGTTAATTTGGCAGGAGTTTTTTTATATGCCACAAACTTGAGTAGAGTTCTTTTATCCTCCCACTTTCATCCCATTAGTTTCCACCATATAAACATCAGATAATCAGTAATAAAAGCCAAAACGTAACCTTTTGCTATTAACAATAGTATAAAAGTTTTCAACAGAGTGGGAAAATGTGGGAGGAAGTGGGAAAATTTGCAGTAAATTAGCACCATAAATCGAAGACGTGGTAAACATAATTGGATCATACGAATGTAAAATAGACTCTAAAGGGAGATTAGCTCTTCCTTCTGGCCTTAAGAAGCAACTACAAAAAGTTGTGGGTGAGGGTTTTGTGTTAAAGAGATCGGTTTTTCATAAGTGTCTTGAATTGTATCCAATGAGTGAATGGAACACCGAAATTAGGGGTGTAAATAAGCTCAATAGGTTCGTAAAAAAGAACAATGACTTCATTAGAATGTTCATGGCAGGAGTAAAAATGCTTGAAATGGATAATTCTGGACGTCTTCAGATTTCGAAAGACCTGATTAATTTTTCAGGAATTGCTAAAGAGGTGGTGCTCTCATCATCGGTTAATAGAATAGAAATCTGGGATAAAGATTCTTACGAGAATGTTGTTAATAATCCAGACGTAGATTTCGCAAAACTAGCCGAAGAGGTAATGGGTAGCATCGATTTAGAAGATGAATCGAATAGCTAATTTTTTTGCACTAAATACGGAATGGCGTATCACACACCTGTAATGTTGAATAAATGTATTGAGGCTCTCCAGCTTGAGGCAGGAGGAGTGTACGTTGATGTTACCTTTGGTGGCGGTGGACATTCTCGCTTGATAATACAGAATAAAGAAATAAAGCATTTATATGCTTTCGATCAAGACATAGAAGCTCTAGAGAATACTATTGATGATGATCGCTTTACTCTTGTTCAGCAAAATTTCAAATATCTTAAAAATTATCTTTCCCTTTATAAAGCAATACCAGTTGATGGTATTCTAGCTGACTTAGGTGTTTCTTCTCATCAGTTCGATGAGGCAGTGCGTGGATTCTCTACCCGTTTTAGTGGACCTTTGGATATGCGCATGGATGCTAGTAAAGGGAGA
Source organism: Bacteroidota bacterium (assembly GCA_003648395.1). The sequence goes on along the minus strand of QMPB01000167.1, from coordinate 2,174 downwards.
TCTGCAGCTGATTTAGTTAAAACCATTGATTTGCAACCTCTAACTGATATTCTTAGGAATTATGGTGAGTTAAAGAATGCATATAAATCAGCTCAGGCGATTATTGCTTATAGAGCTGAAAATGAGATTGTAACCACGGAAGATTTGAAAATATCTTTGCAAACTTGCGCACCAAGAGGAAAAGAAAATAAATACTATGCTCAGGTTTTTCAGGCAATTCGTATAGAAGTAAATCAAGAGTTAGAAGTATTGAAAACAATGCTACAACATTCTCTAGAAAGTCTCAAGCCTGGAGGTAGATTAGTTGTTATGTCTTACCATTCTCTTGAAGATAGGTTGGTAAAGAACTTTATTAAATCAGGAAATTTTGAAGGAAAAATAGAAAAAGATTTTTTTGGAAGAGCGTTAGTTCCTTTCAAAATGATAAGCCGCAAACCAATTCTTGCAGATGAAGATGAGCTGGCTAGAAACCCTAGAGCTAGAAGTGCAAAATTACGAATCGCTGAAAAATTATAATATGTTCGGTAGAAAAAATAAAGATTCGGCAAAGAATAGTGTAAGACTTGATGAAAAGTCTAAGGGTAAATCTAGCGGCAAAAAGTTTTTAAAAATGCCAAGTATTAAGATGGATTTTAAATTGTTGCGAAATTTATCTTCCATACTTGATGGTAGCGTACTTACATCTGATGTGATGCGTAAGAATGTTCTATTCTTCTTTTTTCTATTTATTCTTACTGTAATATATATCGGAAATAATTTTGTAGCTCAATCGAAAGTAAAAAAGATTGATAGTATTAGTAAAGAATTAAAAGATTTACACGATCAGCATATTAGTACAAAGTCAGACTTAATGTATTTTACAAAAAGATCGGAAGTTGCTAAACGATTGCGCTCTAGAAATATTAAAGAGGCTACAAAACCTCCTTATAAGATTTATGTACTTAAAAAGGAGGGTAAGTAATGGGTGGAGTGTTGAAGAAAGATATAGTTTCTAGAATTTATCTCCTTTATGGTTTTATTTTGATAATTGCTATCGCCATTATTTTTCGAATTTTTCAAATTCAATTTACACAAGGTGAACAATGGATTGCTAAATCTCAGATTCAGAGTTTTAAGTACTCCAAAGTAAAGGCTATTCGTGGAAATTTATATTCTGACAATCATAGTCTGCTTGCTACTTCTGTTCCTATTTACGATATTTATTGGGATTCTAAAATAGTAGATAGTAAATTGTTTTATGAAAAATTAGATACTCTAGCAGTTGCTTACCACACAATTTTCCCTTCTGAATCTGAAAATTCATTTAAGAATAGAATTGAGAAAGCCTTTAATCAAAAACGTAGATATTACCGCATTCGTAGGAGAATTAGTTATTCTGAATTAAAGCAATTGAAGCAGCTGCCGATTTTTAATAGGGGCAAATATAAAGGTGGCTTAATAACTGAAAAATTTGACTATAGAAAGCGCCCATACAAAATGCTTGCAAAACGTACTATTGGTAACTTTAACTCAACAAAGCAGAAGTATGTAGTTGGTTTAGAAGGAGCTTATGACGACACCCTAAGTGGTGATGATGGCGTTAGAATAATGCAAAAAACATCGGGAGGATGGAAGCCTCTTTATTTGTTTGACGAAACAATTAAAGAGCCAATTGATGGAATGGATGTTATTACAACTATTGATGTAAATCTTCAAGATGTTGCAGAAAACTCTCTTTATAGAGAATTAATGAAAAATAAGGCTGATTGGGGTTGTGCTGTTTTGATGGAGGTGAAGACTGGAAGAATAAAAGCTATTGCTAATCTTAAAGCTGATACTGCCAATCATACTTATTATGAGGGTTTTAATTATGCAATTGGTTATGCTACAGAGCCTGGTTCTACTTTCAAACTAGCTTCTATGATGGTAACATTAGAGGATAAACTAGTTAAGCCTGATGATATTATTAGAACTGGTGATGGTGCATACAAATATTATGATAAAACAATACACGACTCTCATCATGGAGGCTTTGGTGACATTACAGCGTCGCAAGTGTTGGAGAAATCTTCAAATATTGGCATTTTTAAGATTGTTCTGAACGCATACGAAAGTAAACCACATAAATTTATTGATGGAATTTATAAATTAGGACTTAATAAGCTTTTGGGATTAGAAATAAAAGGGGAAGCTAA
>QMPB01000166.1 GCA_003648395.1 Bacteroidota bacterium | reverse complement strand
TTATGATAAAAATAATCATTCCCTTGTGTGTTTAATAATTATTTTAATCATGAGTGTTTCATATTATTGTTATATTGAATTAGGGCTAATGACAGTTTGCCTAAAAATCTACCTGTTTAACTGATAATTTGTTGAAGTTATGAGCCCAATCTAAGAAAAAGTTATTTATATAAAAAAGAGCTATTTTGAGTGAGATATTTACTTTTTGAAATTAGATAATGTCTTAGAATCAGTTAATTGAAATAAATGAAAATATCACCAAAAAGAAGCATTATTAATTTTGTATATTTTCAGACTAGACTCAATTATATATTTAAGCAAATGTAAGTTTTTTTATTTAGATTTGCCACAAATAAACACACATATATTTTTATGAAAATACATACTTTTTATATTTTAACTATTTTGTTGATAACAATACTGCTTTCAAGTTCATGCTCCAATGAAGTTGATATTAATGATGACTATAAAGAGATAAGTATTGTTTATGGATTATTAGACCAGTCGGAGTCTCGTCATTTTGTAAAACTGACAAAAGCCTTTCAAACTGAAGGAAATGTATATTTGGCGGCTGCAGATCAAGCTAATTCACAATACGACCCTAATGATGTAGAAATGTGGTTAGAAGAATATGAAATTAATGGTGGTTATATTAAAAGTATTCCAATGGACACTGTTCTGATTACTAAAAAAGATTCTGGAGCATTCTATTTCCCTAATCAACTTGTATATGCTACTGCAGAGGGAGTAATTCTCAATCAAAATAGAGAATACAAATTGAAAGCAAAAATTAAGAGCTCGGGCAATCAAATAGAAGCAGAAACAAAAATTATAGATGATTTTAATATATTAAAACCTATTTCTTTTTTAAAATATGCTGACTTTAGTGGTAATTATTCTCATACCGTTCAATTTTTCTCTCCCGAAAAAGGAAAGCTATATCAATTAGTAATAAGATTTTACTATACAGAAATACCTACTTCTGGACCAAAGACTTCTCACTTTACAGATTGGAAATTATCGCAAATTAGATCAAAGACTACTGATGGAGGTGAAAAAATGACTTATGAATTTTTAGGTTCTACTTTTTATAATAACCTAGCCGCTACTATTGAACCAGCAGAGAATGGGCTTAAAAGGTGGTCTGATAGTGTTCATTATATTATTAGTGTTGCTGATGAGGATTTCACAATTTATATGGATGTGAATACTCCTTCAACTTCTATTGTTCAGGATAAACCAGCTTATTCTAATATAGAGAATGGTTATGGTATATTTGCTAGTAGATATCAGAAAATTAGACCCTTCATTGGTTTATCGCCAAAATCGTTAGATACATTAATAAATGGAAGTGTTACTTATCAACTAGGTTTTGAAAACAGACCTTAAAATAGAAAAATATTATGGATACATTAAAAACTATATTTGAGCATAGAAGCATTAGAAGTTATCAGAATAAAGAGGTTTCTAAGGAGGTTTTAGATAATATTTTGGAGGCTGCTATAAGGACTTCAACTACTGGCAATATGCAAGTTTATAGCATTATTGTTAGTCAAGATGAAGAAATGAAGAAAGAACTTCATAAGATTCATTTTGGGCAAAATATGGTGCTAGAAGCTCCGATAGTACTCACTTTTAATGCAGATTTTAATCGTTTTAATAAATGGTGTGAGCAAAGAGAAGCTGAGCCCGGTTATGATAATTTTCTTTCATTCTTCACTGCTTCAATTGATGCTTTAATAGCAGCTCAAAATGCAGCCATTGCCGCAGAGGCACAAGGTCTAGGAATATGTTACTTAGGAACAACAACTTACCAAGCACAGAAACTCATTGATTTGTTTAATCTTCCAAATGGAGTTATTCCTGTTACTACTTTAGTAATTGGATATGCTAAAGATATTCCGGAACTGACTGATAGATTGCCTAAAGAAGCAGTTGTGCATTACGAAAGCTATAAAGATTATTCTAAAGAAGATATTGATAAAATGTATGAGGATAAAGAGTCTTTAGAGGAGACAAAAAAGCTTCTTGAAGAGAATAAATTAGAAACTTTAGCTCAGATTTTTACTCAGAATCGTTACCCAAAGCAAATGAATATAGATTTCTCAAATCTATTTCTTAAAGTGATTAACAAGCAGGGTTTTATGAACCAGTAGTAGGATAGAGGCAATTATTCTATCTTTGCATTAATGAATAAACAACAAAAAGTACTTATCGCTGCTCTTGATTGGGGTTTGGGACATGCAACTCGTATGTTTCCTATCATTGAATATTTTTTGGATAATAATTATCAAGTGGCTCTTGCCTCTTCATCACATGCATTAATACTTTTTCAGAGTAGATATAAGAGTCTTAAGTGTTTTGAACTTCCTACGTATAATATTAATTACACTAGTAATTCTATGGTAATGAATATGATAACTCAACTGCCAAAGATAAAGACTACCATTTCTGATGAAAAGAAGAAATTGGATATTATTCTAAAAGAGTTTGCTGCTAATTTAATTATTAGTGATAATAGGTATGGAATTCATCATAAAAATATCCCATCAGTTTTTATTACACATCAATTGCAAATACTTCCTCCAAATGTTATGAAGATAGCTAAACCAATACTCAAAGCTTTGCATAAAGAAATGATGTCTAAGTTTAACCAAGTTTGGATTCCAGATTTTATAGGAAATAATAATCTTGCTGGAGAATTGTCACAGATTTCTAATCCTCCAAAAAATATTTTCTACATTGGTGCTTTAAGTCGATTTATTAATCATAAAATAGTTAATACAAGGCAGATTAATGAATTTCCTACTATTCTAGTTTTATTATCTGGACCAGAGCCTGCGCGCTCTGATTTTGAAGAGATAGTTTTAGAGCAATTAAGCAAATATAATGGCAAATCAGTTGTTTTAAGAGGACTGCCAGATGATGAAAATAAGAGTATATTAAATGATATTACAATCTATAATCATCTTAATGATAGTGAGCTGTTGGAAGTGATTAAGTCCTCAGATATAGTGATTTCAAGAAGTGGATATTCTACTATAATGGACTTATATTTTCTTGGAGTGAAAGCTGTATTTGTACCCACTCCAGGACAAACCGAACAGGAATATTTAGCTAAAAATTTTTTAAAAGAATCTAAGTTTTTTTATCAGAAGCAAGCTGAGTTTAATATTGATAAAATAATTAGTAATTATAAATTGTATTCTGGTTTTAATTCGGAAGAGAGTATCTATAAAAATGAGATTTCAAAGGCACTAAAACAATTAAATTAAATGGATTATACAGAAAACTTACTTGAAAATCTTGAAGAGAATGTTAAAGATAATCTTTCAAAAATAACTAAGGTTTTTAAGCAAATAAAAAAGAAGAAACCTAAAAACTTAGATACATTTGTTCATGGGGTTCATGATGATGTTTTTGAGAAAATAGATTGTTTATCTTGTGGTAATTGCTGTAAATCATTGGGTCCTCGCATTACTGATGTTGACATTAGTAAGATGGCTAAATACTTAAAAATTAAACCGTCTAAGGTTGTTACAGATTATCTCAGAATGGATGAAGATAATGATTATGTTTTCAAAACTATGCCATGTCCATTTTTAATGCCTGATAATTATTGTATGATTTATGAGAGCCGACCTAAGGCTTGCAGAGAATATCCTCATACCGATAGACGTAGGTTTTACCAAGTTTTAGACTTAAGTATTGAAAATCTTAAAACTTGTCCTGCTGTATTGGAGGTTAGTAAGGCTATAGTTGATGAATTTGAAAGGTAAATTATCACCTTGAAAACTATTGTTTTCTCATCAAAAGGAAAGCTCTCTGTTACTGCTTTTTAACTAAGACAACAATCTCTTATAGATTTAATATTCATATAGTTTTATGGATTAATATGTGATGCTTTAAAACTACTCTCTTTTTCTGGATAGTTTTGTAAACATAGATAATAATACGCATAGTACATATGATGGATAAAAATACTTTGTTTGGCATTCTTGACATAGTAAGAATAATAGCTATCGGTAGGCCTTAAAACAATAGGAGTACCACAAGCAACATAATTAAAACTATTCTTAAAATCTGGTTTTTCTAATTCAGGTATAACTTCCTTGCACATTTTATAAGCTTGAGAGCCTAAATATTTGGTATATGTTTCTTGAGATTTTCTAGTTCTCCTTACCATTTTATTATAAGCTGACCTAACATAAGTTCTAGCTCCAAAAGGCATTGATTTAGTCATTTCTTTAATATCAGAAAAGGGATTTATTTTATTTAAATCGGTTACTTGTTGAACAGTAAATGGCATTTGAGGAACCCAATCTTCTGTATTTACAATTCTAAAAGCCCAACCACCTCTAGTAATAAAATCGAAATCGTAAGCATATTTAGTATTTCCAACTTTTGGCGCAGCACTAGCATATGTTTTTATTCTTATATCTCTAGGCAGGCCTTCGGGCAAATATTCTAAATATGATCTTAATAATAATGCAAGAGCACCTCCTTGTCTATGACCAATAATAATAAAATCTTTAATTCCTTGATTATAGGCCTCATTAATATGCTTAACAATATCATCGGCCATATACGCCATTCCTAAAAGCCATCCTGAGTGAATATATGCACTGCTATCTGATGCTAATTTATATTTAAACTTATGGCCATTATTAATTGTAATTTCACCAATTGCAGGTATCATTGCAGCATAAAAATTCTCTAACCAGCTATTCTTAGAAGGTGTTGTGCCACGTAAACTGATAATTCCAATTTTTGATTTTTTCACCCAAAAGTCCCATTTATTTTCTAATCCTACTGGTTTTGATATATATACTCGCTTAGCATTGGGATAGGGGAGTAATTTTTTAGAGTATTCTAGAATAATATTGCTATCTAGATGTCGGCTGGTAAGGCTAATGAGTTCTCTATATTCTACCGCATTAAATCCAGGTTTTAAGGCAGATTGTGCGTAAGTGTTATTGGAAATTACTGAACTAAATATAGTTAGCAGAAGTATTATTATAAATGTCTTCATATGATTATATTATTTACTGCAAATTTACTATTTTTGTGTATCAACATTAAAACAATTTTAAGTTTATTATAGAATGAAAAAACAAATTAAGCATATTGTATTTATTAACATTGTAGATAGTGATACAACTAGAAAAGCAAAGAATATCATAAAATTGAAAACTATGCTTGAGAAATTACCTCAATCAATAGATGAAATTATTGATTTAGAAGTAGGGGAGAATATTAGTACAAGAAGTACCTTTGATTTATCATTAATAGTTGTTCTTAAAAATGAAGATGATTTGAATACATACAGAACTCACCCTAAACATGTGAATGTCCTTGATTTTATGAGAACTTTAAAATTGGAAACCGCTGTTGTTGATTATTATTTTTAATATCTATGTTTTAGTTTCAAACAACTATAGATAATTGAGAATATATACTACTTTTGCAGAATAGTATTTCATCACTATTAAGATATTTTTATAAAAGATTTACCATTCAAAAATCAGAATAAATGCAAGAAACTATCAATTTTGCTCTTTTTGCTTTCACAAGCTTCTTAGCCTTAATTAATCCTATAGGAGTAGCTCCTGTTTTTCTTGCTATGACTGGTGATTTGACTGTTGCTCAAAGAAGGAAAACAGCGATTAAAGCAACTATAACTGCTTTTTTTACGCTTACACTTTTTGCTTTTGCTGGTCAATTAATGTTTAAGTTCTTCGGGATTTCTGTAAATGGATTTAGAATAGCAGGAGGAGTAATTTTCTTTATGATGGGTTACGAGATGCTTAATGCTAGGATTAGTAGACTTAAATATAATTCTGATGATGTAGAATCAGCAATTGAAGATATTGCAATTACACCACTTGGAATACCAATGCTAGCTGGCCCAGGTTCTATCACTAACGCTATAGTTTTAATGCAGGATGCACAAGGGATTGAAAATCAATTAGTATTACCTATTGCTATTTTTCTTGTGATGTTGTTAACTCTTATAACTTTCTTGGGTGCTGGTACTATTATTAAGTTTATTGGGGAAACAGGTAATAAAATTATGCTAAAACTCATGGGTTTAATAATGATGGTAATAGCTGTAGAATTTTTCTTTGCAGGATTAAAACCTATATTAAGAGATATATTCTTAATTGGATAGTATGTTTATTTACCAATTAAGAAACCTTCCATACCTTCAGTCTTTCTTTTTTCTTTTCCAATAAGATAGTTTAAAGTACGAGTAATATTATCTACAACAAAGAATTGTACGCTAACAGGATGCTTAAAATTATCTACTAAAGCATACATTCTATCCATATCGTAAGGAAAGTATTTACCACTAAAATCAACTTTATTATCAAAATTTGGTCTGTGGTACATTCTAATTCTGATATTTTTCTGGTCAATTGTTGTTAGAGTAACCGTTCTTAGGGGAATACTATTTTCTAAAGAATCAAGTGTATGCTTTGGCATATCATCAAGAAGAGCTTCAAAATTTATAGATCTAAAAGAAGCTAATTCTTCAAGTACTCGAGTAGTATCGTAAGCTAAAGTATTATTGGTATGAAGAGAAATTAAATTAAATTTTCTATTTCCAATATTCTGAATTTCATACGATTGCATTGGCTCTACACCAAATTCTACTTTTACTTTAAGAATGGATCTAATAGGGATTTTGAAGAAATTGTGATTAATCCAATCGGCATAATTAGCAGAGAATCGTTCAGTTAAATATCCATTAAAACCAGGGAGGTAAGTAACATATATATCCTTTGAACCTTCCATCATCATGATAGTGCCTTTGTAGTTTCTTGTTGGACTTCCAACGTAAAAAACTTTTGATTTCTTAACTTTTTGAAATAAATGTAAGCCTGCAAAATTGATTAAATATCCATTCTCATAAATTTCAACTTTTACAGAATTTGTTGCAAGTTGCTTTATCATTGTATTATAAGAATTCTTTGAAACAGGCTGGCGTATTTCAATGTACATCAGTGTCTTGAGTATAATATTTACGTTCTCAGCAATAGCTTTATCTTTACCATTAACAAGCCAATCTTTTCCGCTTTTGCTGAGGGTAATACTCTCATTTTGCTTATTAACCATAAATATTTTTACAACACTAGCAGTATCACTTAAAAGAAAATCATTACTTATTGTACTATTCTTTTGATTTAATATTGTAACAATAGCTAATATTATTATTACTAAACTTATTGTAATACTTATTTTTGTTTTATTTCTCATTCTGAAATAATTTGTCTATTTGTTAATGTTAGAATAACGTCTTCGCTTAATAAAGCCAATAATAAGTCCTAAAACAATAATAAAACTAATAGGAATTACAGTATTAATTATTTGCCATTTTGTGCGTTGATTCTTAATTAGCTCCTTATTTAAGAGCCTTATTTTATATTGCTTATTTCTGAGTTTAATAAGAGCTTCATCACCCAACATATAATTTATTGAATTAAGAATAAACTTTCTATTATCAAACATTTTTTTACTATATCTATCGTAACCAAGAGGATAAGGAACCAATCCATTGGAAGTTTTCATCACTTGGTTTTTTAGGATATCGCCATCAGAAATTATTAGTTGAGATGTTTCTGGGCTAGTATATTGAATATCAAATAGTTTTTCATTAGCCATTATTCTTGGATCAATTATTCTATTCTCAAAAGCAGAACTAAATTTACCTTCTAATAATACAGCAATATTCTGAGCAGGATTTTTGTATAATGCAGGATTAGGACCTTTATATATTATTTCTAGAATGTCAACAAAAGCAGGAGAAGGCATAATTCTCGTTTGCTTATCAGTCTTTAGCAAAATAGTTTTCTTTATACTTTTGTTTCCAACAGTATCAATGTTGCTTACAAAATGGGTCTTAACTGCATTAAGGTTTTTAGTTATAATACTACCTTTTACGGGCAATGCAATTGGAAAAAAATCCCATCTACGTAGGCTACCTTCAGCAGTTCCTATTTCTAAAGCATTTCTGTTAAGTAGTAGATTACTATTAATACGAGCACCATATTTAAATAGTAATTCTTCAATCTTAAGTCCCATCGGCATACCAATAGTATTGGTAGAATAACGCAAGCTATCCATATCTACATTCACCTCATCTATTGCCCAAACAATTTTTCCACCATGCATTACATATTGGTCCAATAAGAACAACTGTTTCATGGTGAAACTCTTTTGAGGTTTAGCTATTATCAGCATATCAAAATTGATAATAACCTTTGAAGTTAATGAATCAATG
>QMPB01000165.1 GCA_003648395.1 Bacteroidota bacterium | reverse complement strand
TCTATATTACTGATAATACGGTACATAATATAATTGTTTTGTCATATTTTTTGCAGATACTTCGATATAATTTTGCTTTTATAAAAGCAAAACTACTCAGCATGCAAAAAATTCGCCAAAACAACTTAATTCTATTCATTTAGCTCCACCTTACTTCGGTACAATTTTTCTAAGTGAAAATCAACTCAGTAGGGCGGAGCTAATGATAATTACGATTATTTATCATATTCCCATTCACACTGATTAGTTACTATTTTTTTAATTATTCAATATTTTCTCAAGTAATATTTTATTGGAATGAAATTTTAAGTGGATTAGTGATTTATTTTCAATATGCATAAATATTATGAGAAGAAACCAAAAGTGGAGGGTTCAGTCTTCCAAATTGTTAAATAATATGATATATATCAAAGGGTTTAAAATTTGGAACTAAATAGGGTACATTTGTGAAATATTAATCATTAAAAATTGAATATGAAACGCAAATTTTTACTTTCTATTACTGCCTTTTCTTTGGCTATTATTCTAATGTCGGCTTTGTCAAACTCTTCACACTCACCAGGTGCAAAAACGGGGTCTCCGGCAGATGGTGCAAATTGTACGGCTTGCCATACAGGAACTACACAAACAGCAACTAGTTGGATTTCAACTAATATTCCAGATAATGGATATGTGGCAGGAACAACTTATACGATTACCCTTACAGCTACACATTCAGGTGTTGCTAATTTTGGTTTTGAAATTACCGCCGAGGGTGGTGCTAATGCTAAAATGGGAGTGTTTACTATAACTAATACTGCTGAAACAGAACTTACTAATATGCAGCATGCTGTTACTCACACTAGCAGTGGGACTACTCCTTCCAATGATAGCAAATCATGGTCATTTGACTGGATTGCTCCTGTTAGTGGTAGTGGAAGTATAACTTTCTATGCGGCTTTGAATGCTGCCAATGGGAATAGTGCTACTTCTGGAGATGTTATTTATAACACTAATTATACATATACCGAAGACCTTAGTACTGGAATTAATAATGAAAGTCAGAAAAATTCATTTAGTATTTTTCCAAATCCTTCAACTGATGTATTAAATATACAGTTAAGAAATACTGGTGCATTTGAAATGACAGTGTTAGATTTAACAGGAAAACAATTGATGACAGAAAATATACCATCTCAAATAGAAATTTATAAATTGGATATATCAATACTTCCTAAAGGGATGTATGTAATTCAACTGAAATCTGAGAATGAATTATTGACAAAACAATTTGTCAAACAATAAGATTTGATAAAGCTGCTCTTTAAGAGCAGCTTTTTTTATACTTAGTAAAGGTAACAAAACTAAACTATCAACCAAAAACAAAAAGCCCTAAGAATTTAAATTCTTAGGGCTTTTGACTTATTGCTAAAAGAAATACTATTTCTTTTGTTGATATCCTTTTTGTTTAGCCATTTCTTCAATTTTAGCCTGAAACTTTGACTTCTTAGTAGGCTTCTTCTTATTAGCTTCTAACTTAGATCGTATTTCGTCTTCATTAACAAAGCGACGCATAAGATACATTTGACTAAAAGTAATAACGTTGGCTAAGAAATAGTAATAACTTAGTCCTGAAGCGTAATTATTAAAGAATCCTAAGAACATAATTGGCATCAAATACATCATGGTTTTCATACCGGGCATTTGTTGCGATGAGCTCATCATCTGATTATTCATCTTAGTATAGAAGATAGTAGATACTGTCATCAATAGAGTGAATAAACTTATGTGATTACCATAGAATGTACTAAGTAATGGAATTTGTGCAGACCATTCAAATATTGAATCGTAAGCAGAAAGGTCATCTGCCCAAAGGAAACTTTGCTGACGCAACTCTATAGCCGCAGGAAAGAAGCGGAATAAAGCAAAAAGAATAGGCATCTGCAATAACATTGGTACACAACCTGCCATAGGATTAACTCCAGCTTTTTTGTATAACGACATTGTTGCTTGTTGCTTCTTCACTGAGTCATCCTTATTAGGATATTTCTTTCCCAATTCATCAATCTCAGGTTTTAGAACTCTCATTTTTGCCGACGACATATATGTTTTATATGCAATAGGGAAGAGTGCGATTTTTAGTAGAATTGTAAGAACAAGGATAATAATACCATAATTCCACCCAAAACCACTTAAAAAATTAAAAATAGGGATAGTTATAAACCTATTGATCCAATGAAGAATAAAAATTCCCCATCCAAGTGGAATTTGGCGTTCCAAATCTAGATTGTATTTACGAAGTATATCGTATTTATTAGGCCCCATATACATATGCATTGGAACTGACTGAAAATCTGAATTACTAGAAAGAGGGATGCTTATATCAGCACGCATACTCTTTAAAAACTTAGGGTTGCTAGGAGCTTCATCACCTTTTTGAACAATCTCAGCTTTAGCAAAATGATCTTCTGCAATAATTGTAAATGCAAAGAATTGTTGTTTGAAAGAAATCCACTTTACTTTAGTAGAAAGAGATTCTTTTTCTTCATCAATAGATGTTAATGATAGCTCGTCTACACTTTCGTCCTCTCCCTGATAGCGATATAAGATACCTGTATGCTTAGCTTCCTGCATTGCATCTTTTTCCTGAGTCATCATATTCATATTCAAATATAATGGGATATCATTATATCCAGGAGCAACATAATTAGCCATGCCTTGCATATTAAGATTATAATCAATCATATAATCATCACCAGTAATTGTGTATGCAAATTCTAAGTATTTATCTTTAAGAATATTTCCATTATCATCATTAGGATATATGCGCATAGCAAAACTATATGTCTCACCATCTTTTACAAATACGCTATCTTCTAAATCGTCACCGTCTTTTACAATAGGTTGAAAATACAATGATTTTGTTTCCACTTGCTTATCATTAAGTCTATAGCTTATACTAGCAGTATTTTTATCAAAAAGCACTAGTGGGAGGCTGTCGTATGTATGATAATCTTTTAATTCGGCATAAGTAATATTACCACCTTTGGTAGAAATTCTCAGCTTTATTTTATTATTTTCAATTGTATATTCTTTCTCTTCGCCCTTACTAACTGCTGCGTAATTGCCAAACTTCTGTAATTGCATTTTGTTAAGAGAAGTGTCATCAGTTACGGGTTCTGCAATGGTAGTCTGTTGTTCAACATCATCAGCAGCTTTCATCATTTTGCGATCAGTTTCTGCAATTCTTGATTGCTCTTTCTGAATTTCGCGTAATGAATCTTGAATTGCCAATTCTTTTTGTTGTTGTGCAATCTCTTGTTCAGAAGGGGCCACATACCATGAGTAGCCTACCAAAATCAAGAAAATAAAAAAGAAACCTAGTATCGTATCTTTATTCATAATTTATATTGTTTTATTCTAATTAATGTATTCAATCAATAGATCAATACATTTCTAATATGCCTATTTTTTGCGAGTACAAAGGTAGGCTATTTATGAGTAATTTTTATAATTATTTGGCTAAGAAAAATTGATTGATTTAGCTTGTTAATAACGCCTTCCTTCTTTTACTCCAAATGTGCTCTCAACTTGCTTTTTGCTATTACCATCCGAAATAATAAGGATATAATCACCTTTATTAATAATAGTATCGTCTTTAGGGTTTTTATGAAGAATCCTCTTTCCACTAACATTACTGCTAAGGCCTAATACAATAGCATTAAGTTCTTTTTTTGCAGCAATAAATACATCTATATATTTCATTCCTAAATACGGGTTTGTAGCCGTAACTTCGTATTGTAGAAAGTCAAACTCATCATCTATATCTGAAGTTGCAATTATGTCTTCTGTAAACTCAGCCACATCGGGTTCAAAAATATAACTAGCAACAAGTTTTGATGCGATCTCATTCTTGGAAATAACATATGTTGTGCCTATAGTTTTATAAGTTTCTTTAAGGTCAGGGTTGTTTAATGATACTACATAATTAATATCCGGAAAGTGTTTCTTTAGATTTACCAAATAAACTAAAGTGTCGGTGTCGCTATTAAAATTAACAAATAAAGTTGAAGCTTTATCAACATTAGCCTTCTTTATTTCTTCAAAATTTTTATAATCGGAGAAAAGAACAAATAAGTTATCATTGGAATAAGTATTGCTAATAATATCAATATCTTTCTTTTTGTCAGTAATAATAGCAACTTTACTATTTGCTTTAATTATTTGTTCTACAACATATTGTCCAAAAGTATTCCATCCGAATATTACAAAATGATTTTCGAAATTTGTTCCAAAATGTCCGTTCTTTTTAAGTTCCATATGATTTTGAATTTTATTTGTTAATCTACTAATGAAAAAACCTAATACGCCAAGGCTTGAAATCACAAAAAATAATGATATAATTTTGCCTCCTTGTGTAACCGGAAAATAGTCGCCATAACCTACAGTAGTAAGAGTTATAATGGCATACCATAATACATCACTAATACTTTTGATACTCCCTGTTTCATCACCTTTTTCAAAGCTTAATAATAGCCACGAAAACATGATGAATAATAGAAATCCAATTAGGGTGATTATTAAATTTATTTTTTTAGAAAACATAGATTATGGTTTTGTTATTTGCTGTTTTGCTGATTTTGATTCCAAACCATTCTCCTTAATCCAAGAATTTATTTTTTCTATAAAGCTATGATTATTTATCTCATTACAGCTGCTTAATTCAATATATGATTTATTTTCTTCTGGAAATGTGTGCAATGCTAGATGACTTTCTGCTAATAGCCATAAGCAGGTATAGCCCTGTGGAGAAAAATTGTGTTCTACAAAATTAAGAACTTTATAATCAGACTTATGCAAAAGTTCATTGAGAATAGGGACTAATTTTTTAGGCTCAATTTCATTAATCCATATTTTATAATTATATATTATTGCTTTCATTTTCTTAAATAATCGTTAATATAAATCCCAATTTCCATCCAGATAATATTTATAAAGTACGGGGTCGTGAATTTTATTAATTTTTACAGAATCTTTTGTGTTAGGATAAATATTTTTACCAAAAGAAGTCATTAATTGCATTGATTCATTATTAATCCACTCTGTTTCTATATCTACAAAACTAATACTTTTAGCTTCTTGCAGCAGTTTTTCTTTACTTATATTTTTTGCACCTAATATCCAGCCCCATTCTCCTAAAGTAATAATATGATTGTGCATAGCAAGAGTTGCAAACCCAGCTTCGTCCATGCTTTTATCAATACAACGAAAAGCATTTGTTGCAAAATATGGGCTTCCTGCTTGAGTAATCATTAAGCCGTTTTTACGAAGATGCTTATTACATAATTGGTAAAATTCATAAGAATATAATCTACCAAGCTCCACTGTGCGTGGATCGGGCAAATCAACTATTATTACATCATAATACTCATTAGTAGTATCTAAATATTGGTATCCATCCTGATTTATAATTTTTACCTTAGAATTATGAAATGATGATTTATTCATTTTGCGAAGAATCTCATTATTCATTCCCAAATTAGTCATTGCAGGGTCTAAATCTACCAAAGTGATATTCTTTACTGAATTATATTTTAATATTTCGCGAACAGCACAACCATCTCCACCTCCCATAACCAAAATGCTTTGAGGATACTTTGCTAGTTTCATAATTGGGTGCACAATAGGTTCATGGTACATTACTTCATCTAACGAGCTAAGCTGGTGATTACCATTAAGATATAGCCAGTGATTATTTTTCCATTTTGTAATTACAATTTTCTGATACTGCGATTGCTCTTGATATACTATTAAGTCTTTATATTTATGCTGCTCTCCAAATAGAATAATTGGCTTCGCAAAAATAGCTCCTATTATTATTAATGAAATAACTCCAATAGCAGATATATTAAGTATTTTTCTAAGGCTACCAAGTCCATCTTTGAGAAAAAACATTAGCATAATGGCAATAATAAGATTTACCATTCCAAGCACAAAAGGTGTATATGTTAAGCCAAGATAGGGTAGGCCTATAAAAGCAAAAAATACTCCTCCCAGAAGGCTGCCATAATAATCTTTTTCAATTACTGAGGATACATTTATTTGTAGTTTCTCAAATTCATCATTTAAGCGTATCACAATGGGAATTTCCATTCCAATAAAGATTCCAATTATTATACTTAGTGAATAGATTACAAAACCAGCATATTCAGATAATGCTGCCGTAGTATATGCTAACACAGAAGTATAGGAAACAAATATTGAAAGAGCAAATTCAATAATAATAAACTTCGCCAATAAATTACCTTCGATATGCCTTGTAAATCTACTGCCAAGTCCCATGGAGAACATCATTACAGAAATAATCATAGTCCACTGCACAACAGAGTTTCCCAAAAGGTATGTTGCTAAAGTGCCTAGTATATATTCTGCAACAATTCCTGAAAGGCCTGTAGCAAAAAGGGCTAATTTTAGAATATTAGATTTAAGCATTTATAGTGACCATGTTATTAGTATTGAACCACCAATATATGCAAAGGCTTCAATGATTCCTGCGCCTACATTTGGTTTCTCTTGATTTATTAATTCGTCAGTAAGTTTTTGCCCTGGCAATAAAACTTTGTCTGCTATAAATCGTGTTATTATTAAAAATACAAAGCCAATTATTACATAAGCTGCAATCTTTGTAAGAGAGCTTGTCCAATCAATGAAATCGCCCATTAAGCTAAATCTAATAAGGTTTGCAATGGCTATTATAGCACCTGCAAAACCTACACCCACGGCTACATTGTCTTTTTCTATTTGTTCGTGAACATCAAAAGATGTTATAAGGTTATAAACCCAGGCAGTTAAAATCATTATTGCCTGACCTATTAACCAAAAAGCTACCGATGTGAATACTCCAAATGCTAAATAGTCAGTCTCGCCACTTACCGAACCATAAATAATAAGCCCCGCAGCAATAGCACTTGCGCCTTCAATAGCACCAGTGCCTTCATTTTTGTCTTCTATTATCTCTTTTCTAACATCAAATTTATAAAGGATTAATTTATCATTAATAATTGTAGAAATATTTAGAAGAATAATAGCTAAAGATCCATAAACAACAATATCAATAAGGTCTATTATAAGTCCGTGAGATGGGCCAACAATAGCACTTCCTATGGCAATTAGTAAGCCGACAAAATAGCCGGTATGAGCAATAGCAAAAGCCAGATTATCCTCTATAACTAATTCGTTTTTGACATTAATTTTTGGATGAAATAATTGATAAATATATTTACCAATTACAAACATTATAAATGTAACTATCATATAAATAGCCGGTTCTAGTATGTAATCTATATTTGTATCAGTCATGTTATTTGCTTTTTATTGGGTTATTACGAAAATTATATATGAAATTATTTGCCATAACTTCCAGATCTTGATCGGCTACGCGATTGGCTGTACCTTGATCGTGTATGTGATTTGGCTGCAGTGCTTTGGCTAACTCTATTTCTTACATTTTGTTTGAAAGAGGATGGTCTTTTATTCCATCGGGAGTTTGTTCTGCCTTTATTGTATGCGCTAGAAGTCCCATAGGTGCGAGCTCCATTATTTCCATAATAACCTTGGCGGCCATAATAATTGCTTCTGTAATTATTGTAATATCCATGCGAAACAGGGAACATACTCATTCTGAACATATGACTCATAAACATATATTGCCCATAAAAAGCCCAAAAACTACCACCGCTACTATTGCGCTGCCAATTTCCATATTTTTCGTTACCAACATAATTTGAGTATCCGGCAGGCGATACAACTTTAGTAACTACTCCGTCCTTTTTTGAGGCAACTTCCATTCCCATATCTTCCTGATGCTGCTTAAAAAACACATCGCTTACAACAAGCCAGGAAGTTGTTTCTGAGGTTACTGTGTCAATATCATCTTTTAATATCTGATATTGATGTTTGTATGCATTTTCATCCTCAAAATAATCCATATCGTAAAGAATTATTACAAATGAATTCAAATTACTCATGTCTTTTATCATAATGTCTACAGGGTTCTTTACAAATTTCTTTGTATTAGATCCACATGAAGCCAATAATAATATGAGCAGTGCAATTAAAGTGAATTTTAGTGTTTTCATATATTAAAGTTATTTTTGTAATAATGTACAGTGTGCTGTTTATATAAAGACTTTTATAAATACCGTTATATTTTAATTATAATAGTAGTTATCGTGGTAGAATATTTGAAATCTCAAATTCTTTGATTATTATGCCTGCTGATGCTTCAAATTCTTTTTCATCCCACTGCTCAATACAAATATAAAGTTCTTCTTTTTCGTCATAATA
>QMPB01000164.1 GCA_003648395.1 Bacteroidota bacterium | reverse complement strand
GTTTCAATATATTTTAGGCCATGTTCTTCCATTGCTTTTTGAAGCTCTGCTTGAAGAATCACTGCTGCTCCTGTAGATTGAAACTCAGTTCGAACTCCAGTAAGCATTTGATCCATAGTATCAATCCCTTTGCCTTTTAGAGCTTTCATAATATGCACTATGCCTAGAGGAAATAATTTTCCCTTTGCTTTTTGCATTGCTATTGATAAGCTTGGTAGTCCTATAATAAAGCCAATAACTTGACCCTCTTTTTCTACCATTTTAACAAATTTAGGATTTAATAATTGAAGATATTTATCGGCATAAAAATCTGATAATGATTCGTCAAATTTCGATACGAAAGGTAGTACATCAAATGAGTTATTTAAAATCTCAAAAACAGTTTTTATATATGGTTTAAGATCATCTTGTTTTTCGAAATGTATTACTGATATTCCATATCGTTTCTTAATTAATTCTGCTCCTCTTGCTGCTTTTTTCTGCGCTCTTTCGCCTACTGTTAATCTAAATTCTATCCAGTCTATTTCTTTGGTATAATTATTATCTTCAATAAGTTGTTGGTAGTATGGCATATGATATTCACTTGCAATGGAAGGTAAATATTCGAAACCTTCAATTAATAATCCTTGATGATCTAGATTATTGAACCCCAATGGTCCCATTACGCCCGTCATGCCTTCTTCTTTTATCCAGCCCTCAGCAGTTTGTAGCAATAGCTTTGCTACTGCTGCATCATTAATACATTCAAATCGAGTAAAACGGCCTATCTTTTCATTGCGATCTTCGTTATAATTATGATTAATAATAGCACCAATTCTTCCAATAACTTTATCGCCTTCTAGGGCAATCCAAAACGTAGTATCACAGAATTTAAACGATGGATTACTATCAGCTTTCATAGCTTTTATCTCATCATCCTTAATTGGAGGAACCCACATTCCTTCGTTCTTATATAGCTCAAATTGAAATTCTACAAACTTTTTATAGTCTGTTTTTTCTGAAACTTGCTTTATTGTGATGCTCATACCTTATTGTATTATTATTTTGCACAAAATTAATCAAAATCTGTATTTAAAATTTAATATTTATCATTAATTTTAAGTCTTTCAATAAGTTCATTCTCAATTTCGTATTTTGTAGACTTATTACGATTTATATAATCAAATACTTTTCCTTCGAATAGGTGCGCTAGAAATTCATTAAGATCAAATTTATTATTATTACGA
This sequence comes from Bacteroidota bacterium, assembly GCA_003648395.1. The sequence continues at coordinate 7,201 of QMPB01000164.1, read as the reverse complement.
TGAATTATATATCGCATCTCTTCATTAAATATTTTTATCGAAATAGACTCACTTATTCCTTTTGGAAAGTAGGTTTTTTGAAATTCTTTTATTGCGTTTATATCATTGAGTTTCCGTAACTCACCCTTTAATCGAAGTTCTTCTTCAGAGAGCTCTACTCCAATATTTATTGCTGCATCAGCTTGATTATTACCATATTTACTAAGAATCCTTTGTGCATCATAAAGATCATAATCATTTATTAGCAACTTACCTCCAGGGCTAGTATAATATTGGTGGGATTGGATATTCTCTTCTTTTATTTGACAAGCAATATTATTTGACTCAAGTATATTCTTGAATAAATCCAAATCGCCAGTATTTTTAGAAGTTAGGATAGAAATCATTAGAACTTATCGTATATAATAATTAGTTATTTGCAGATTAACATACTTAGCTCCGATAGCTATCGTGGCTGAGAACTTAAGATTATTTTATCATAAATTCTTCTTCTTGGTAATAATCTACACTGTCGACACTCCAATCTACTTTAATAATGCAACGACCCCATGTAATGCTGTCTTTAGAAATAGTATGCTGTAGATTCTCATTAAGTTTAATGGTGTAATTTTTATCAAACCTATAGCTTTTAGGGAAAAATAAAAGAATATTTCCTGAGATATTTCCTTCAAATTTTTTATCGCCATACATCGGTGGGAACTCAACTATAATTGTATTTTTATCTTGACTTAGACTAAGGCCTTCTGCCAATTCTGAAGTTCTCAGCTCTTTATCTATTTGTTCTTGGTATGTAATCCCTTTTGGATAGTAGTCAGGAGTTACCAAATTTACCTCGTAATGTGCTGTTAAAATCACTAATCCTATCATGCTCAAAACAAAAAATGTTAAGAAAATAAAGATTCCTGTTCCCCAGTTGAATTTCATATGTTTATATTTTATTATTCCGATAACTATCAGAAAAGTTAGACCTGCCTGTTAATAAGGTAGGTAGAGACAAATGTTTTGGTTTATTTTATGTCATAAAAGTAAAGCAATAATCCATTCTAGAAACTAATATGTTATAGTTTTTATAAATGAATTATTGCCCACTTAGATTATTTATCTCCAATAAATGTTACTCTTGTTTCGTCAATTGATTTTCCATCCAATAGAATATCAATGTCTAAACTAAAATTCTTAGTTGTAATATCCTTTTCAGCAAGTTTAAGTATTACCACAGATTTAGTACGGGCCTTTGGTAATATAGTTAATGCTCCGCCAGCAACTGAAATATGGCCTTTAGAATCTTTCAATTTCAGTGTTAATGTCTGTTCGCTACGAGTTTTATTTACAACTTTAATATTGTAAATATTACTAATACTGTCATTACCATCCTTCTGAAATAAAGTGCCAGGCACGCGTTGTATTGTAGCATCTACGTCGGCCCGACTTAGTAGCACTGTTAAGAAAAATGCTAATAATCCAAGTAATACTATAGAATAAGCAACCGTACGTATTGAGAAAGTTTGTTTCTTACCTTCTGCGATTTCATTTTCTGAAGCATACCTAATAAGTCCTTTAGGCTTATCAACTTTAGTCATAATATTGTCGCAAGCATCAATACAAGCAGTACAATTTACACACTCCAGCTGAGTACCATTTCTTATGTCAATACCAGTAGGGCAAACATCAACACATGCGTGGCAGTCGATACAGTCACCCTTTCCAGTGTCTTCTCTTGTGGAGCCTTTTTTCTGAAAACCTCGTGGTTCGCCGCGCAAATAATCATAAGATATTACAATTGTGGATCTGTCCATTAGTACACTTTGCATACGGCCATAAGGACAAGCAATTATACATATTTGTTCTCTAAACCATGTGTATATTGCAAAAAAGACAGTAGTGAAAATGAAAATAAGACCAATTCCCGAAATGTGCTTATCCATCTCGCCAGCATATAATAGCCATTTGTCGAACGACATAAAATACCATAGCATTGCATTTACTAGTATAAATGATATAGTATAGAATATTGTCCACTTAAATAATCGTTTGGATATTTTTTTTACATTCCAAGGCATTTCTGCTAATTTGCGCTGCTGATTTGGGGTTCCATCGATCCATTTTTCTATTCTTCGAAATATTATTTCTAAGAATATAGTTTGTGGACAAGCCCACCCACACCAAATTCGACCATAAGTAACAGTAAAAAGAATTATAAAAAGGAGGAATGATAGCATCATTAAAAGTAGAACAAAGGTGTCTTGTGGCCAAAATATTACCCCAAAAATAATGAACTGTCTATCAATAATATTCAACAAAATTATAGGGTCTCCATTAATCTTTATTAGTGGAAACGCAAATAGCATTATTAGAAGAGATACTCCAAAAATATTTCTCCAATTAATGAATTTTCCTTTGGGTAATTTTGGAAATAGATAGTTTCTTGAGCCGTCTATTTTTACTGTTGAAATTCTATCTCGATACGAAATATCGTCATAATTAGGGTCATGCGCTATATGTTCTCTATGCTTATGTAGTTCGTTATCTTTACTAGTTTTCATAATGATAGTTCTTAATTATATTAGTATCTAACTCTAATTTTGTAAGCACAAATTTAACAATTAAAATTATAAAATATCTGTTATAATGTGATAATTATTTGCTTATAAAAAGCTAAAACCTATGTATTTAAATAACAAATCAGTCTTAATGTATAACTAAGACTGATTTGTATAATTTTAAGCTAATATGGTAATTATATTTCTTCGCCTTCAGGACCTTTTGTGTTTGTAGTAGAAGCTCCTTTTAGTTTAATAAGAATATAACTAGCAATTTGATTAATTTGCTCATCAGTCAATTGACTTTGAAATGGAGTCATTCCTTTTTCAGCCTTACCATATTTGATAATTTTGAAAACACTAGCTACATCACCACCATTTATCCAAAAATTATCTGTAAGGTTAGGTCCAATATTACTAGCACCATGACAGGCATCGCATGCTTTGCTTGCATATAATTTAATGCCTTCGGCCATAGCTGCATCATCAGTTAATAATACAATATTCTCTTCGTCAAAAGTATTAACTGGTCTATCTGCTTCGGCTTCTGCCATCTCAGTATTATACTCGTCTATTTGCGATGGTCCATCATATACATGATAATAAAATATATAAAATACAGACCATACTATTGATGCATAAAAGATGTACATTAACCATGGTGGTGGTGGATTGTCTAATTCCTTAATCCCATCATAGTCATGGTCGATCATCAATTTACTATCTTGAGTCTCTTGGTTATATTGTTCGTCATTTGCCATAATTATTTCGATTTATCTTGTGAATCAAATTTATTAGAAGCTAGTCCATCTTCAAAAGGAAATTCTCCAAATTCCTTATATTCTTTCTTGTTTCCTGTAATAATAATGTAAGAAACATAAATAAAGAATAAGAAAAAGAGTAATGAAACAATCGATTGCGAATCTACTGCTATTGTCATTTCTCTAATGTAATGAATTGCTAGTTTCATATTTTTAAATTTGATTGGAAAGGCTTAAAAGCCTTTCCGAAAATATTATTTATCTATTTATAATCTATTTATGAGATTTTGTGATATCAACACCTAAACGTTGCATATATGCAATCACTGCAAGTATTTCTCTATCTTTTTCAACCTCTATACCATTGCTTTTTAAATCATCAGCAATACTTTGACCTTGTTTTAATAAATTTTCAACAGCAATTAGGTCAAATCCTTCTGCATATGGAACTCCAAGAGTTTGCATAGCACGAATCTTTACAGGTATTGCTTCTAAATCTATTTGATCTGAAATAAACCAAGGGTAAGCAGGCATTACTGATTCAGCAATTACATCTTGTGGACGTAAAAAGTGATTGTAATGCCAAGTATTAGATTTATACATTGGTCCGCCAACAACACCCTCACGAGCTAAGTCAGGACCCATTCTACGAGATCCCCACTGATATGGGTGGTCATATACAAATTCTCCAGCTTTAGAGTATTCACCATAACGCTCAGTTTCTGAACGGAAAGGACGAACTTGCTGTGAGTGACATGTATAACAACCTTCACGCACATAAATGTCTCGTCCTGCTAATTCTAGAGGAGTATAAGGTTTAACACTTTCTATAGTAGGAACATTAGATTTCACCATGAACCCTGGTACTAATTCAATAATTGATCCTATTGCAATAGCTATAAATGCCCATATTGTAAATGGAACCCAACGACGTTCAACCCAACGGTGAGGAGTTTCTCCACTTTCGCGAGATTTCTTCATTGGCTCTAATGCAGGTGCGCTAGCTTCTTCTTCAGCAATTAATTTACCCGATCTTGCAGTCATTATTGTATTAAAAGCAAACATTAAGAATCCTATTAAATATAGTGTTCCGCCTACAGCACGTAAATAATACATTGGAAGAATCTGTGTTACAGTTTCCATAAAGTTAGGATATGCAAGGAATCCTTCTGGAGTAAATTCTTTCCACATTAAGGCTTGAGTGATTGCCGCCCAATATAATGGCACAGCGTATATAATCATTCCTAATGTTCCAATCCAGAAGTGCCCATTTGCCAGTTTTTCAGAATACATTTTTGTATTGAATAAACGTGGCCATAACCAGTATATCATACCGAAAATCATAAAACCATTCCATCCCATTGCTCCAATATGTACGTGAGCAATAGTCCAGTCGGTAAAGTGACTAATAGCGTTTACACTCTTAAGAGATAATAGTGGACCTTCAAATGTTGACATACCATAAGCAGTTACACCAACAACATAAAATTTAAGAACAGCACTATCGCGTACTCTATCCCAAGCTCCACGTAGTGTAAGTAAACCGTTGATCATTCCACCCCATGAAGGCATAAGTAGCATTACTGAAAATACTACACCCATACTTTGTGCCCAAGCTGGTAATGCTTGATAAAGTAAGTGGTGCGGCCCCGCCCAAATATAAAGGAAGATAAGAGCCCAAAAGTGTATGATTGATAATTTATATGAATATACAGGACGATTAGCTGCTTTTGGTAAGAAGTAATACATCAAACCAAGCATTGGCGTTGTAAGGAAAAATGCTACTGCATTATGACCATACCACCATTGTACTAGTGCGTCTTGAATACCGGCGTATATAGAATAACTCTCAAACCAGCCTGTTGGTATAGCTAAGTTATTAACTATCCAAAGTACAGCAATTGTAATGAAAGTAGAAATATAGAACCATATTGCTACATATATATGTCGTACTCGACGTATAGCTAAGGTTCCAAGCATATTCCAGCCAAATACAACCCATATTATAGCTACAGCAATGTCAATTGGCCATGAAAGTTCAGCATATTCTTTACCTTGAGTATAACCCAAAGGTAATGTTATAGCTGCTGCTACAATTATAAGCTGCCACCCCCAAAAATGAATTCGTCCTAATAGATCGCTATACATTCTTGTTTTTAGTAGGCGTTGCATGCTGTAATATGCTGCAGTGAAAATACCGTTACCTACAAAGGCGAAAATAATTGCATTGGTATGTAATGGGCGTAAACGACCAAAAGTTAGCCAAGGCAGATTGAAGTTCATCACAGGAAATGCTAATTGCAATGCAATTAGTAACCCAACTAGTACTCCTACAACGCCCCATAGAATTGTGACGCCACCAAACAGCCTTACAATTTTATTGTCATAGTAAAATGTTTGTTGTTCCATAAAAATTTAATTTAATGAGTAAAATTAGTTAATTATTATCTTTTGTGTCTTTATTTGGTAATTCATCATCAAAAAGAATCCTGACAGATGGTGTATAATCATCTTCATATTGATTAGTTTTTACAGCCCATAAAAATGCTCCAAGAAAGCCAAGGGCAACGAATAAACTGATTGTAATTAGAACGAAAATAACTTGCATACTGTTTGTCTGAATTTTAAGTAGTGCAAATATAAATAATAAATCTCAATTATAGGTATTGAAATACCTAATTAGAAGGGTTTATTTGTAATTTATAATATATCTAAATAATAGATATAAAGTACATCTATACAGTGTGTAGCGATATCTTTCTTATGAATAGTATGTAGGTAATGCAATTCTGTTCTAAATAAATACCTATAAATTAATACTTGAATGTAGTATATATTAGGGTAATCTCTGTTGTAATAGAAACTAGTAATATGTGCTTAATATGAAGTGAAATTGTATATATTTATCACTAAAAATAATAAATAGTATTGCATAAATAAAGAGTATTTGCGCTAGCAAATACTCTTTATTTATATTATTCTTTATAATTGATAATATTTTTGTTTCAAGGCGTATATTAGCAACTTTGAAGCAATGAATATTATTGAAGGTTTAGCTTTTTTATTGGTAAAAATTATTGACCAACTCTTTTACTTACTCCTCCATTTGGAAAAACACCTACTTCATTTTCATCAATTTTATCTCCATTAGCAGCATATCTTGTCAATAGCCCATTTGCACCAAAAGGTGCCGAAAGTGCAAATATTTCTTCATTATTTTCATTCACCAAGAAACCATAATAATCGCCATCGATAAATGGATTTGGATCAGCTGATGTATCATGGATGTTTAATTTAAAAATACCAGTAAAACCATAGCCAGCACCATAATAAATGCGTTCTTTATTTCCACTAATTGCCATTCTTGCAGGATGCTTATCTGCGAAAAGATTAATGGTTTTTCCAATGGAATTTGTAGTACTATTTATAGAAAATAACTTTGATGGATTATGTCCAATTGGATTCCATGAAGCATCATAAATAATATTTCCCTTAGCTAATACCCACACATTACTACTTGCATCAACGGCTAATGAGCCTGGATTGTAGGCATCAAGAATAATTGTAGAAATATTATTATTACTAAGGTCTATAACCGAAATAGTGCTATCAACACCAAATCCACCACTGTTGGCAACATAAAGTTTGTTAGCAGCAATTGCTATGCCTTCTGGCCCTGTCCCTACCATTATCGAATCAATTACTAGATTGCTTTCGGTATCAATGGTTTTAATTTGTCCTCCATTTCCCCAACAACTTACATAAAGTTTGCCATCGTTCTCAATTGCATAACGTGGCTGTGGCAAACCTGTGATTGTTACTACGGCTTCAAAAGTTTTGCTGTTAATAACCTCAACTTTATTAGAAGCATTTACACAAACATAGGTGTACTTTTCGCCT
>QMPB01000163.1 GCA_003648395.1 Bacteroidota bacterium | reverse complement strand
TTAGAATATGGTTTTGTAGGAACAACTTCTACTTTTCCTGGTTTGCCCATTGAATGATATTCTAGAGCTTGTTTTTTTAACAATTCGTCCATTGTTTTTAGTTTTACTATGTTAAAACTTCGTTAATTATTTATTTCTCGTCAGTCTACCGATTCAGGCAGGCAAAGCCGCTATCCTGATAGTTATCGGGAGCAAAGCTTTGATTATAAATTTTTTAACGAACTATTATTTGTTATTTTATATAAAATTATAAGGAATAAGAGCATTTATTTTAATACCATCATAATTCCCTTTTTATAAGTAGCACAAAAGTAAATAATTTCATTTTAGGAGTTTTTAAAATATAAAATAGTTCATCACAAGCAAAAGATTAATAAGGATTTAAAATTTATGATAAATGTTGTATATTTATAGCTTAATATTTTGATTAAAAAGGTAGGGTATTTGGAAATAGAGAGGAATCGTCACATTTAGATACAATTCACTCCCCAATATTAGCTAAAAACAAACTAACATGAAAAAAATAGTAATATTAAGCGGAGCAGGAATGAGTGCTGAAAGTGGAATCCTTACTTTTAGAGATATGGGGGGATTATGGGAAAAATACAGAATTGAAGAAGTGGCTAGTCCTATTGCTTGGAGAAAAACTCCTCAGTTAGTTCTTGACTTTTACAATACAAGAAGAAAACAATTACTTGAAGTAGAACCCAATTCTGCTCATTATGATTTGGTGAAATTAGAAAAATATTTTGATGTAGAAATTGTAACACAGAATGTTGATGATTTGCATGAAAGAGCAGGTTCTTTAAATGTATTACATTTGCATGGTGAATTAAGAAAGGTTAGAAGTGAACTGAATGAGTATCTTGTAAGTGAGTTGGATGGCTGGGAACTTAAACTGGGTGATTTAGCAAGTGATGGCAATCAATTACGACCACATATTGTTTGGTTTGGAGAAGCAGTACCTATGATAAATCAAGCAGTGGAAATTGTACAAACAGCTGATATTCTAATAATCATTGGTACTTCTCTTGCGGTTTATCCTGCAGCAGGGCTTCGTCATGAAGCTCCATCGCATTGTAAAGTCTATTATATTGACCCCAATGCTGGAGAAATGAACTTACCAAATGTAGTTTGCATGGCAGAGAAGGCAAGCAGCGCTACAAAAGAATTAGTCCAAAAATTAATCGAGAAAGAGATGTAACTAAAAAAGCATTTAGTACGTCATAGTTTTTTATAACAACTAAAATCACATAATATGAGAACAAAATCACTATTAATAGGAGTTGGTATTGCAATAGCAGTATACATATTTTTACCATTTAATAGTTTCAATCTTATTGGAACAAAAGGAAGTGGTAATATTATTAAAGAAACAAGAACAGTATCCGTATTTCATGGAATTGATGCCGGCAGTGCTTTTAATATTACAATAACAAAAGGTGATGTACAAAGTCTTGAAATAGAAACAGACGACAATATAATGCCTCAAATAAGATCTAAGGTAAAAGATGGTATTCTTGAACTTTCAACTAAGGGAACTATTAATAATGCGTCTAGTTTTAAAGTTTATATTACAATACCACATATGGACGATATTGATATTAGTGGAGCTGCTAAACTCATTTCAAATGATAGATTTGATGAAACTAATATGGAAATTGATGCTAGTGGAGCCGCAAAACTAGAATTTAAAATAAAAACAAATCATTTAGAATTAGATGCTAGTGGTGCATCAAAAGTAATTCTACAAGGATTTGCAAATTCTTCGGATATGGAAATCTCTGGTGCAAGTAAACTTAAGGCTTACGAATTGGAAATTAACTCTACAGATATTGATTGTAGTGGCGCTTCTCATGCTTATATAAATGTAAAAGAGAACATTAAAGGCGAAGCAAGTGGCGCGTCAAATATTACTTATATGGGTAATCCTAAGATAGTAGATATTGAAACTTCAGGAGCTGGAAGTGTAAGTAGAAAATAATAAATCCCCCCTCAATTAGAGATTTGAGAAGACGAAATATATTGGCACAAAAAAAGCCATTCGCAATGCGAATGGCTTTTATATTTTAGTTTAATGCTAATTAGTTAGCTGCAACTTCTGCAGCAGGAAGAGCAACAACAGAAACGAAAGAGCGATTATCTCTACGTTTTCTGAATTCTACTACTCCATCAACTAAAGCTTATAAAGTATGATCTTTTCCCATTCCAACGTTAGTTGCTGGATGATGTGTGGTTCCGCGTTGGCGAACAATGATTCCACCTGCGCGTACTGCCTGACCGCCGTAAATTTTTACACCTAATCGTTTACTTTCCGATTCGCGACCGTTTCTTGAACTACCTGCACCTTTTTTATGAGCCATGTTATATGATTTTTAAAGGGTTTAACTTATTTAATTATGCTGTAATGTTTTCAATACTGATCTTAGTCAAATACTGACGATGACCATTTTTGTTCTTATAACCTTTACGGCGTTTCTTCTTGAAAACAATTACTTTATCACCCTTAAGGTGTGAAATAATTTTTGCGGAAACTTTTGCACCTTCAACAGTTGGTGTTCCTACCTTGATAGATTTTCCATCCTCAATTAAAAGGACTTTATCGAACTCAAGACTTGCTCCTTCTTCGCCTTCCAAGCGGTGAACAAAAATCTGATTGTTCTTTTCCACTTTGAATTGTTGACCGGCGATCTCTACGATTGCGTACATCTTATTATCTATTTAGTTTATTTATTCCTAATTAATTCGAAAGCTATCGAATTTTTAGGGCTGCAAAAGTACAATTTATTTTTTAACAATCTATATTATACTGCAAATTTATTTTTCTAAAATATGAACCCCGAAAATATTTAATTGAATAATATTAAATCCACATCAAAAACCAAGGGAGAATTTGCTGGAATATTTCCAACTTTTCTAGTACCATAAGCTAAAGAAGAAGGTACTAAAAGCTGAATACTTCCTCCCTCCCCTATTAGAGGAATCCCTAATTTCCAACCATAAATAGTTTGGTCTAAATATAATTTGATAGTATCACTTTGATCAAATCGTTCTCCATTTAATAAATGTCCATCATAATTTACAGTTACTTCAGAAGAAGAATTTGGATGAGTTGTCCCCCCAGCTTTCTTAATAGAATAAAACAAACCAGAAGTTTCATATTCTACAGCATCAATATTATTATCAGAAATATATTTAGTGATTGCTTCTCTATCTTTATCTGACTGACTTTTTTGGCAAGACCAATTTAAGGCAATTCCCAAAGTGATAATCGTAATTAAAAATACCTTCTTTATCATAATACCGAGTGTTTAAAATTATATATGAACCGCAAATATACATATATCCACAAAAAAACCGATAAACTTATAAGAATATCGGTTTTTATATTGGAAATATAAATCTCCTATTTCATATAACCCTTTTCTTTAGCTTCTTTAATACAAGCAGAAATACCATTCTTGTCAATTTTTCTAACTCCTGCTGCCGATACTTTTAATGTAATATACTTATCTTCCTCAGGAATATAAAACTTTTTAGTTTGTAGGTTTGGGTAGAAACGTCTCTTAGTGCGAGCATTAGAGTGTGCTACGTTATTTCCTGCTATTACTTTCTTTCCTGTTATTTCACAAATTTTAGACATCGTTATAATCTTTAAATATTATTTCCTAAAAACGGAGTGCAAAATAAATCAAAATTATTTGATTACACAAGTATAATCTGATATTTATTTTTCGACCAATAAAACATACAATTAACTGAATATGTTTTATTTATACTATCACTAACAATCATCAACTAATTATTATTATTTTAAAAAGCCCTATAATCATCTTTTTTACCCCCAAAACCACCAATTAACTCCTTGCGAATAGTATTCAAAGCAGTCTGCACTGTCCAATTAGTATTTCTCTCTCTTTGAGTGCCAAATTGATATTTCTTGGCAATAGTTTTTTCTTTAGTAGCAAGCGCAATCCATACTGTACCTACTGGTTTGTCTTCAGTGCCTCCATCTGGACCTGCAATTCCTGTTGTAGAAATTGCAATATCTACATTCATTATACGCCTTACATTCTCTGCCATCTGACGAACAACAATCTCGCTTACAGCTCCATATTCCTCAATTATAGCTGGGTCTATCCCTAATTGTTTAGCCTTTATTTCGTTAGCATAGGCTACAATACTTCCTTTGTAATATTGGGAACTACCAGCTACGCTTGTAATCTTTTGTGCAATCATTCCGCCAGTACAACTTTCGGCAGTTGCTATAGTTTTATTCTGATTTACACATAGTTTACCTATCAATGTCTCCATTAGATCATCATTATATCCATATACTAAATCTGGAATAATACTAACTAAATCGTCAACATGCTTTTTAAGCTGATTATCTGCTTCTACCTGATTATCAGCTACAACACTTACTCTCAATCTAACTCTACCTGGTGATGGTAGATATGCTAAACTTGTATTTTCAGGTAAGTTATTTTCCCAATCAGAAATAACATCGGCTAAGAATGATTCTCCCATACCACTTGTAAGAACAGTTTTTTGTGCTTTTGGTCTGGTAGAACACTTATTAGAAAAGTAAGGAATCACCCATTCTTCCATAATATGCTTCATTTCAAAAGGCACACCAGGCATAAATACAAAGTGAGTTCCTTCTTTTTCGAAATGCATTGCAGGTGCTGTTCCTTGATTATTTTTTACTATTTCACAATTGTCAGGAACCATTGCTTGAAGCCGATTAGACTCTGTTAAGCTTCTTCCTCTTTTTGCAAAAAAGGATTCCACATGATCTAGGACTTCCATATTCAAAACTAATTTGCTTCCAAAAAAGTCAAGAATAGTTGCCTTAGTTAAATCATCTTGTGTAGGACCTAATCCCCCTGTAATCAGTACTAACTTGGCTGATTCCATACTATTAATAAGAGCAGAAGATATTGCATTAGCAGTATCCGCAATTGCAATTATTCTATTAACGGGTAGTGAAACTGAATTTAATTTGTCACCCATCCATGACGAGTTAGTATTAATTACTTGTCCTATTAATAACTCATCGCCTATGCTTATTATATCGATTCCTTTTTTGTTCATAGCTTTCTTGTTTTTACCTTTTCTCTCATTCTCCTTTTTCTTGATCGAAACCAAAGGATTCTTACATTCCCAAAACTACCTCATCAAGTTTGCGAGGAACAACTGATAAAACAGGACATTTTGCACCCCGAATAAATGAAGTAGCTTCAGATCCAATAAAGAATTCCGTAAAATCATCTTCTTGTTGTGTCATGATAATTGTTAAATCTATTTCAGGATGTTTGGTCATATAAGACGACAGAACTGACACTACTCCTTCTTTTCCTTTTTCTGGGACTATTATCTCACCTACAACATCAACACCTTGTTTTTTCACAAAACTAACAACCTGCTTCATTTGCGCATTTATTTTGTTCACCACAAAATCCTTGTCTGTATCCCATAGCCCTGAAACAACATGAATCTTAGAATTAAATAACTTTGCAAACTGAATTCCCCAACTAACTTTTTGACGTGTTTCTTTTGATAAATCTAAGGGAAGAAGTATATGGTTACAGCCCAAACTATGTCGCGCATTGCTAACAGTAACAACGGGAATTTTAGAATTGCGAAGAACACGAGATGTATTTGAGCCAATACCATCGACTTCAGCACCATGAACCATGAGAGCTCCTTTTCCCATAACAATAATTGAAGCTTGTATTTTATCAGCATATTCAACTATTTTACTACTAATACTTGTAGAATGAAGAAGTTCTATAGCTACTTTAATATTATGTTTTTCGGCAATAATATCCGATTGCTCTTTCAGTTTTGACAATATTAAATCGTTAAAAGAATCTTTTTGTTCACTGTTAAATATTTTTCCAAGTATTCCTTTCTTCTCATGCAATACGTATAGAAGCACTATTTCTCCATTTACAATTTGTGATAAATGCAGTGCTTGATGTAAAGCAAAATCAGATTGATCACTAAAATCTGTTGGTACTAATATTTTATAAACTGCCTTATTCATAATTTCGCTATTTTTGTAATTAATTTTGTGCAAAAATACAAATAGCTTTTTATTAAATCACATTAGGCTGACACATATTATGAAAAATTAACGCTACAAAATATTTATTATCTGTTTAATTACTATTTTTGGCTATTAAAATATACTTTATGAGAACAATTGAAGAATCAGAATTAATTATCAATCCAGATGGAAGCATTTACCATCTTAACTTACTTCCAAAGCATTTGGCAGACGATATTATTGTTGTTGGAGATCCACAAAGAGTTGAAATAATAAGTAATTATTTTGATGATATTGAATACAAAATATATAATAGAGAGTTTGTAACTCACACAGGGCACCTTAATGGGAAAAGGCTTACCGTACTTGCTACTGGCATTGGCACAGACAATATTGACATTGTAATGAACGAGTTAGATGCTATAGTTAATATTGACCTAAAAACAAGACAAGTTAAGAAAGAGCATAAAAGCTTAAATATAGTTAGACTTGGAACTTCTGGCGCTCTACAAAAAGATATTCCTGTTGACTCTTTTGTATTCTCATCTTACGGGCTTGGGCTTGATGGATTACTTAACTTCTATAAAGGTAATCAGCAAGTAATTGAAAAAGAAATGACCAATGAGTTTATTAATTTTTCTAATTGGGATGAAGATTTAAGTAGACCATACATTGTAAAAGCCTCTTCATGTCTTGAAGATAAAATAAGCCGTGGTATGTATAAAGGAATTACTGCAACTGCTCCAGGATTTTATGGTCCTCAAGGTCGTCAATTGAGATTAGAGTTATCTAATGAAGATATTAATAAGACATTAGAATCCTTTAATTTTAATAATCATCTTATTACTAACTTCGAAATGGAAACATCTGCTATTTATGGTCTTGGAAAACTTCTTGGACATAAAACAGCAACAGTATGTGCCATTATTGCAAATAGATATAGTAGAACTTATAGTAAAGATCATAAAAAAACTGTTGTTAAACTTATTGAAATACTTTTGGATAGATTAACAAAATAGAACCTATTGAAATCAGCATTAGACGATAATAAAATAAAATCATTAATTCACCTTTTAGAGGATGAGGATATAAGCACTTATGAGCTTATTTATTCTCAAATAATAGAAATTGGAGCCGAATTAATGCCCTATTTATTAGATGCAGAGGACAATAGTGTAAATCCACTTCTAAGTTACAGATTAAAAGAATTGTATCAGAAGCTCAACCTTCAAAAAAGTATTAAAGAATTAGAATCTTGGAAGAACAATAATTCTAGAAATTTATATCAAGGCTTAGGCATACTAGCCAAATTTCAATACCCAAGACTAGAGCTGAAAAAGGTAAGTGAAATAGTCAATAAAATTCGTCAAGACTTATGGCTTGAAGTTAATGATAATCTAACAGCCCTAGAAAAGGTTAGAATTCTAAATCATTTATTCTTTAATGTCTATAATTTCAAAGGTGATATTAAAGATTATCACAATCCTGAAAACTCGTTTATTAGTGATGTATTAATGAGAAAGAAGGGGAATCCTTTAAACCTTAGTGCAATTTATTCAATTATTGCTCAGAGTGTTAACATACCAATTTATGGAGTAAATATGCCAAGAAATTATATGTTGGTATATGTTGAGAAATTATATTCACAACCCATTGAGAAAGTTAAATCTAATGATGTTCTGTTCTATATAAATCCTTTTAATAATGGAGAGATTTATTCTCTAAATGATGTAATGAAATATTTGCGCAATATTAATATTGAACCTAATAAGAAGTATTACTTGCCTTGTTCAAATATCACTACTATTCAACGGTCTATTAATAATTTAATTAATATCTATAGTAATAAAGGTAATGACCAGAAAGCAGATGAATTTAAAATGCTTTTTGAAGCATTAAGGGATTAATACTTTCACTAAAAAGTTAAGAAATCATCAGTTTATATCCATGTCCATGAATATTGATAAGTTTTATATTATCAGCTTCGGAGAGGTACTTTCTGACTTTTGTAAGATATACATCTAAACTCTTAGAAGTGAAATAATCATTATTACCCCATACATTTTTCATTATTGTATCTCGTGAAACAATTTGACTCAAATTATCGACTAAGCACTTCAGGATATCAGCCTCTTTTGTGCTAAGAGAAAACACGATACTATTAACACTCAAATTTCTATCTGAATATTTAAAAGAAAAATTTGGAGCTTCAAATACTTCCTCTACTTTCTTAATATCGACATTAGACCTCCTTCTTAAAACAGCTTTAATTCGCCATAATAGTTCATCAATATTATACGGTTTTGTAATATAATCATCACAGCCAGTTTTAAATCCTTCTATAATATCACTACTCAATGTTCTAGCAGTAAGAAAT
>QMPB01000162.1 GCA_003648395.1 Bacteroidota bacterium | reverse complement strand
TTATGTAGCAGTGCCGTTATTGGCGGCCTTTCTTATGCCTCTGTTGTCAAAGATTAACAGAGAATTTGTAAGAATAATTCCTGGATTGGTTTTAATATATCTTGGATATGTTTCAGTTACTCTGATGAATCAAGTAGCAGAAACAGGAACTATCGTTGAGTCTATAGCTGGTTGGAGTGCTCCTTTTGGAATTAACCTTGTGTTTTCTCCATTTACAGGTTTCCTTGCCAGTATGATGACAGCCATGGCTTTCCTTATCTGGATTTATAGTTATCGATTTAAGAAAATAGATAGTGAACCTGCACAAAGGTTCTATATTCTACAAATGATGCTTGTTACAGGTACTATTGGTATTGTACTTACAGGTGATATTTTCAATTTCTTTGTATTTATGGAGATTACAGCTATTTCATCTTATGCTCTTACGGCATTCTATCGTCATAGAGATGGAGCAGAAGCTGCTTTTAAATATTTATTGATAGGCTCTTTTGCCTCTGCTTTTTTACTGTTAGCCATAATGTTATTATATACTCAAGTAGGAACATTAAATATGGCTGAAATTGCTCAGAAAATGCACACTGTACCAATGCCTATGAAGGTTTCTATTTTAATTCTTTTCCTTGTAGGATTAGGAATTGAAGCTGAAATGTTTCCTCTTAATGGCTGGGCGCCTGATGCTTATTCTCAAGCACCTGGTCCTGTTGGTGTAACATTTGCCGCCTTAGTTGTTAAAGCTGGTGTTTATGGTCTTATTAGAGTTGTATATACATTATTCGATATTCCTTCTGTTGGTGAATTTCTTATTATTATGGGTGCTATTACCCTTGTAATTTCAGAAGTAGCTGCACTCAAGCAAGTAAATATTAAACGAATGTTGGCTTATTCAAGTATTGGTCAAATGGGACTGGTATTAATTGCTTTTGGAATTGGTACTACAGAGGCCGTATTTGGAGCTTTATTCTTAATGTTTAATCACGCTATTATTAAAGGATTATTATTTATGTCAGGGAGTTATCTCGTATATAATAACCCTGAAAAAGAAATTAAATATTTATCTGGTTATGGCATGAAAATGCCAGTTATTTCATTATTCTTTTCATTAGGAGCTCTTGCCATTGTTGGTCTTCCTCCATTCGCTGGATTTTGGAGTAAGCTTTATATTTTGATGTCTGCTGCCGATAGTTCACTTTATGGTCTTATTGCATTAATTCTAGCAGTAAGTATTATAGAAATAGTTTACTATTTCCGAGTTGTTGGTCGTTTGTATTTTGGAAAACCTGCTGAAGGAAGTATTATGCATAAAGCTACTCCTGGTGGTCTTATCGCAATGAGTATTCTTTCAATTACTATTCTTGTTGTAGGTTTCTATCCAGATATTATTACCTCATATATTCATAATGCTGCGGAAGCTTTATTAGATAAAGCTCAGTACATAGAGAATGTTCTTCCTGCAGTTAACGATTTAACCCAAATCCAAAACTAAAATAGATATCTCATGAACAGTTTATTTTTGATAATTCTTATTTTAATGGGAGGTGCGGTTTTGGCTTATTTAGCCAAAAAAGTTAATCCAATGCTAAGTAGTATTGTAAGCTTTGTTGCCATTGCTTCATCTGCTGTAGTATTTTTCTTGATGACGGACAGAGAGTCTGTAATTCTTCATATTGGTGGCTTTGAACTTCAATGGGGACTTAACGCTTATTCTTGGGTATTTGGGGCTATGGTTATTAGCATGGCATCTCTTGCTTCACTTTATTCGATTGCTTATATGAAAGGTAAAGACCGTTTAGGTTATTTTAATCTTAACTTTACTTTGAGTGTTGCTGCAATGATGGGAATACTTTTTAGTATGGATTGGATTTCTTTCTTTATTTTCTGGGAAATAATGACATGGTCTTCTTTCCTTATCATTATATACAATGGTATTAGCGAAGGTAAAATTGGAATAAAATATATGATATTTAGTGCTATAGGTGGTTATTCTATGCTAATGGCAATGGTTATTACAAAAAGCCAAATAGATAGTTTCTTAATAGCTGATTTAATTTCGAACTTTTCATCTATGTCGTTAGGATTGCAAGGTTTAATAGGTGTTTTATTCTTAATTGCGTTTAGTGTAAAGAGTGCTGTAATGCCACTTCATGTATGGGCTCCAAGAGCTTATGCTGATTCTCCAATGTCTTATACTTCTATTTTCTCAGGTTTATTATCTAAGATGGGAGTTTTTGGATTAGGTATTATGTTGATTTCTGTTTTCTCTAAAACTACAAATGGAAATATATTTATTTATTCTGAAGTGCTTGCTTGGTTAGGTGCTATCACAGGAGTTATTGCTACTTTTTATGCTGTCATTCAAACAGACGCTAAAAGGCTACTTGCTTATTCTTCAGTTGCACAATTAGGTTATATAGTTGTTGGGCTCGCTATTGGAACTAAGCTGTCAGTAATGGCCGCAATCTTTATGGCAATTATGCATGCAATCTTTAAAGGAACTTTATTTATGGCTGTCGGTGCTGTTGAACGCCAAACAGGAACAACTGATATGACAAAATTAGGTGCATTAATTCGTAAAATGCCTTGGACTTTTGTTGCGTCTTTAATGAGTATTATTGCATTAGCAGGCATTCCTCCTTTGGGTGGTTTTGTTGGCAAATGGATGCTTTATGAGTCTCTAATTACTTCTGATCACTATTTCCTTATTGTTATGACTTTCTTAAGTTCTACGGCAGCTTTTCTTTATAGCTATCGTTTCTTATTTGGAATATTTTTAGGACAGGAAGAGAAAGAGTTTGAAGATGTAAAAGAAGCTCCAGCTATTATGGTTGTTCCTATGATGTTAATGGCAGGTTCTCTATTTTTCTTTGGTATGTTTCCAGGATATATTTTTGAACCAATTGCCAAAGGAATGGAATATCTTGGAATGGGTCAAGTAGATTGGAACATGACAGTTTTAAGTAATGGATGGGGCGATCATGTTGATACTCTTTCTATTATTAATTCTATTTTGACAGTGGTTGGTATAGCATTCATTTTCTTAGGACTAAAAAACAGAAAGAAAACTCGCTATGTTACAACTAAGGATATTCATACAGGTGGAGAAATTCCAACTGAAAATGAAAACTTAACTTATGCAGTAGATTTTTATAAACCATTTGAAAGAGCAATAGAACCAGCTATGAAACGCAAGATGGATTTCTATTACAATAAATTTGGTGAAGGAATAGAAACATTATTTGATTTTGTTAGAAGAATTTATACTGGTAATGGACAAACTTATGCCATTTACGTAGTTATATTCCTTGTAATATTATTGATTTTTTCTAAGCAAATATTTTTTTAATTGACATACCTTTTAATATAATTTAATATGGACAATAGTATTTGGATTTCTATATTAGGATTTTTAGCAACCGTAGTTCTTGCTTTTACAGTGGGAGTGTTTTATGGTGGTTTTGTTCGTAAAATCACCGCTAGAATTCAGAATAGAGTAGGCCCTCCTGTTTATCAGAATTTCTTCGACATTGTAAAATTATACAGTAAGAAGACTGCAGTAAATCATGGTTGGATGCAGCATTTAGCCCCTGCATTAGCCATAACAGCTTCTGTAACTAGTTTAATGTTTATTCCTATTCTCAATGGACAAGGATGGATATGGTTCGAGAACTTAAATTTTAAAGGAGATTTAATATTTCTACTTTATATGATGGTTTTTGGCTCTTTAGGAATGGCATTAGGTGCAGGTCAAACAGGTAATCCTCATTCAGCAATTGGTGTATCAAGAGGCTTGTCGCAAATGGTAGGCTACGAAATCCCTTGGGTATTAGCTTTAGTAGCTATTATGATGCAAGCACATACTACATCTATTACTGGCTTGTTAGAATATCAGAATGCCAATGGCACTTGGATGATGTTTGAATCTCCTCTTGCATTTATTGCCGCATTGATGGCTATGCTTGGGATGTTCCACTATGCTCCATTTGATGTTCCTTTTGCTCCAGCAGAACTTGCTTCAGGTCCTGCTTCTGAATTTGGAGGTAAGTATCTTGCTCTAATGATGACTTCTGGTTCTATTTTCGCATTTGTGAAATTAGTTCTTATAGTTGATATTTTTATGGGTGGTGCTTCCAATTTGATAATGCTAGTTGTAAAAACGTTTTTATTATATATGGTTCCTGTTTTATATGGAATTGTTAGTCCACGATACCGTACCGAACAGTCTATCAGATATTTCTGGGGATGGCCTACTTTAATAGGAGTTCTAGGTGTATTGTATGTAGTATTTACTCGATAATCATTTTTAAAAGTAGATTAAAATGCCAAACGATAAGAAATCGCAAAAAATAGTAGATATTATTCAAAATGCTGCACGTAAACATTCGCTATTCGTTTTAGCTTATGGAACTGGTTGTGGTGCAATTGAAATTCCTCCTACAATGACTTCAAAATACGACGCAGAGCGTTTTGGAATTAGAGGAATGGCTACTCCACGTCAAGCTGATGTACTACTTGTAACTGGATACCTTGCAACTAAAACTCTTAAAAGAGTTATTAGAGCTTACGAGCAAATGCAAGACCCTAAATACGTAATTGGTTTTGGTAGTTGTACTATCAATGGTGGTATGTATTGGGATTCATACAATACTATTAAACTTCTCGATAAGTATATTCCCGTTGATGTATATATCAATGGTTGTATGCCTCGCCCAGAAGCTGTAATCGATGGTTTTATTGAACTTCAAGGTTTGATAAAAGATGGAAAAGCAAATGGTGCTGAGAAGTATAAAGAAAATCTTGATTGGTATAGAGCTAATCAGAAGAAAGTCATTAAAAATTGGAATATGCCAGATTATAATTGGTAATCCTTTTTTATTATTAATACATTTAAGTTATAGAAAATGACTGACATTAAATTTGAAAAAGAACAACAAGTAGTTGATCAATTGGTAAATACTTTCCAAAATTTATCTGGAAAAGTTAAAAGAGAGAGAAGAATAGAGGTTTCTGTAAGTAAGAAATTAATTCCTTCTGTACTTTCTTATGTCAAAGATCAATTAGGTTTTACACATATGTCGCATATGTCGTGTGTTGATTGGTTAGAAGATGAACATTTTGAGTTGATATATATATTGTGGTCTCCCGAATTGAAAGTTCAACTTTTGATTAAAACGTTGATAAATAGAGAGAATCCTTCTATCGAGAATGTAGATATGATATGGGGTCAATTGAATACTTATCAAAGAGAGATACGTGAGATGTTTGGTATTCAGTTTACTGGAATGATTGGTAAAGAAGAATTTATACTAGAAGATTGGGATGAAATGCCACCAATGCGAAGAGATTTTGATACTGCAGAGTTTATTAAAGAAGCGTATTTTGAACGTCCTGGTAGAGATGGTGCCAAGAATGTAAGAGATGAAATTGCAGATAGAAGTGGAGAAGAGATTCCAGAGTTGGCAAAGAAATATTCAAGAGATTAATAATTAGCTTAATAGCATATAAATTAGTATATGATGAGAGAAAAAGCTACAACATTATATTTAGGTCCTCAGCATCCAGGAATTACTGGAAACATGATGATTAAACTGAAAGTTGAAGGTGATACCGTTGTTAATGCAGAGACTAATGTTGGTTATTTGCATCGTGGTTTTGAGAAATTAATGGAAAGAAGAAATTGGCTGCAAAGTTTTACTATTGTATGTCGTATTTGTGTTCCAGAACCAGATCCTAATGAACTTAATTATTCACGTGCTGTTGAAGAAATTGAAGGTCGTGAAGTGCCTGAGAGAGCAGAATGGATACGTACTTTAGTTATGGAGCTAAGTCGATTGGCTAGTTACTTACTATGGTTTGGTGGTCAGAATGGTTCTGCAGGTTTATACACTATGCCTCAGTGGACTGTTGGAGATAGAGATTATATTCTTGATCTTTTTGAAGA
This sequence comes from Bacteroidota bacterium, assembly GCA_003648395.1. Next base: position 2,543 of record QMPB01000162.1, on the reverse strand, counting down.
GCTTACAGGTGGTCGTGTTTACCATATGTATATTTGGCCAGGTGGAGTCCGTAGAGATTTACCAGAAGGTTTTGCTGGTAGAGTATTGGAAACAATGGATTATCTTGAAAAACGATTGATTCAATATGATCAGTTGATGTTTCAGAATACTATCTTCCAGAAACGTGCTCAAGGAGTAGGATATATCGACCCTGCTTAAGCTATTGAGTGGGGTGTAGTTGGACCTCCATTGCGTGGTGCTGGCTTCAAATCTGATGTTAGAATAGATGACCCTTATTTGGTATATGATAAATTGGACTTTGTTGTTCCTACACAAAAAGGCTCTGATGTGTGGGCTCGTGCTCTTGTTCGTCGTGAAGAATTTCAACAATCAATTAATATGGTTCGCCAAATAATTGAAAAAATGCCTGTCGGTGAATACTATAATAAGATTCCAAATCCTATGAAATGGACTATTCCTGCTGGTGATGCTTATGTTAAAGCTGAATCTGCTCGTGGCGAATTTGGTTATTATGTAGTTAGTGATGGTTCTAATAAACCTCGTCGTGTTCATGTAAAAGGACCAGCTTATGTGCATGGTGTTACTTTACTTGAGAATATTCTTGAAGGAGCAAATATTGCTGACGTTTCATTTATTATGAATAGTCTTGGTACTTGCCCTCCAGAAATTGAGCGTTAATAATTTTGAATAATTTGTAATACAATATATTATGGCATTTTTTGATATAAAAGGATTAGTAACACCGTTTACAGCTTTGAAGCAGTTTGGAAAAGCTCCTCATACTGTTACTTATCCGTATCACAAAAAAAAGACTGCAGAACGTTACCGTGGCTTGCACTTTAACGACCTTGAAGCGTGTATAGGCTGTGGAAATTGTTCTACTATTTGTATGAATGAAGCCATTGATATGGTTAATTTGACACAAATTGAAGGTAAGCAGGGTGATAGCGGTTTACGTCCTAGAGTTGATAATGGTCGCTGTTGTTGGTGTGCTTTATGTGTGGAAGTTTGTCCTACAGGTTCACTTAGTTTGACCAAAGAATATAGCTATGTTACTCCTGATGCTAATAAGTTTTTGTGGATGCCAGGAGTGGATAATCCTGAGGGAAAAGATAATCTTTCATTCCAAAGTGGTGTAGACACTTCTTTATCGATGTTTAATCGTGTGCCAATGCCAGAAATGGATGGTAAAGAACGTGTTAAGTCATTTGCTGAAACTATGCTTTATTATACTGAGGAAGCAGCTCGCGAAGAGGCTTCTCGTTGTATTTCTTGTAGTTTGTGTACTGAGGTTTGCCCTGATCATATGCATATTCCTGAGTATATTAATGCCATTGCTAAAGGTGAAGATGAGGACGCTATCCGTATTATTTACGACAATAACCCATTGGGTGAAATGTGTGGTAAGGTTTGTACTCGTCGATGCGAAGATGTTTGTGCTCTTCAAGTACGTGGCGATGCTGTAGCCATACGTTGGCTGAAAGAATATGCCGTTGGTCGTGCAGAAACTGCAGAAATATTACAAGAAATTGTAAGTCCTGAAATTCTTGCTCCAAATGGTAAGAAAGTGGGTATTATTGGTGCAGGTCCTTCTGGTTTAACTGCTGGTTATTACCTTGCCCTTAAAGGATTCGATGTTACTATATATGAGTCTCATTCTTATGGTGGTGGTATGACAATGTACGGTATTCCAAAATACCGTTTGCCAATGGATAGCTTGAATAAGCAGATTGACTATATGAAGAATATTGGAGTTAAGATAGAGTTCAATACCAAAGTAGGTAAGGATATTAGCTTCGATAAGATTTATAAAGATAACGATGCTGTATTTGTAGGTGTTGGATTCCAACAGCCTTACGATATTGGAATTAAAGGAGAAAAAGCTGAAGGAGTTATTCCAGCAGTTAGTTTACTATTTGATGTAAATAATGGTACTAATCCAGATTTAGGAAATAAAGTAATAGTTATTGGTGGTGGTAACGTAGCAATTGATGGAGCTCGTGTTTCTCGTAGATTAGGAGCAGAAGTTGTTATTATGTATCGTCGTCGTGTTGAGGATATGCCTGCAGATTGGGAAGAGATAGAAGGAGCAGAGCATGAAGCAGTAGATATTATGCCTCAGACTATTCCTATTGAGATTATTAGTGATGAGAACAATAAAGTTAAAGCTATAAAATATCTTCTTGCCAAAATGGTAGCTGATGATAAAGGTGGTCGTCCTCGTCCAGTGCCAATTGAAGGTAGTGAGGCTATTATGGAATGTTCTACCGTAATTGGTGCAATTGGTCAAGAGGCAGATTATAGCTTCTTCCCAGAGGAATATCGCAATAAGATTGAGATTAACAGAGGTAGAATGGTTGTGAACGAAGAAATGCAGACTGCAGATCCTAAGATTTTTGCAGGTGGAGATGCTGTTAACCGTACCGCTGACGCTATTAGTGCTATCGCTGATGGTTATAATGCAGTGAAATCTATCGAGAAGTTCTTAATGAAATAGGAATTTAGAAAGTATATAAAAAAAGGCAGTCAATTTTGACTGCCT
>QMPB01000161.1 GCA_003648395.1 Bacteroidota bacterium | reverse complement strand
GTAGCGATACAAGGTGACGAAACCGCAGCACTTAACAGGCTAACCATTAAGGTTAAGATAAGATATACAAGCTTAAACCAACCTGACGATTCTTTTGAACAAGTATTTACTGGTTTTGAAGAATATGACGCTAATTTAAGCTTTGGTAGCGTTGAGGATCAGTTAATCGAAATAATTAACGCTCGATTAGTTGAAGATATTTTTAATAAAGCATTAGTAAACTGGTAATCTATGATAAATTCTACTAATTTTCTGACGAAATTTAAAAGCGTAAATAACAGCTTTACAACTACTGATAATCAGGAGCTAAAGGCAATTCAGCAAAAGTATCCTTATTTCCAACTTGGAGCAATGTTACTTAGCAAATCATTACTGAAAACTAAAGATTTGGAGTATAAAACCACTCTAACAAAAACTGCAATAATTGTAAATGATAGAGAAAGACTTTTTAATTATCTATACAAAGATATTCTGACAAAAGAAGAGCTGACAGTAGATAAAACTACTAAAAGCCCTACTCCATTACCTAAGGAGTCCGAAAAAGAGGAAACAAAGATTAAATCTACAAGCAAGATAGAAGCTCCTAAACCAATAAAGAACAGTAAAGGAGAGGAAATAAAGAATAAGAAAGAGATGATGGAAGAGGTTTCTAAAAACCTCACTACTGATGCAAAATCTAAAGCCCCTATCCTTGACATAAAAATAGAAGTTAAAACTCCAACAAAAAGTAAATCTGACACTAAGCCTGCTAGTAAAGTAAAAGCAAAAACTTCTAAAAAGAAAGAAGAAACAAAAGCTAAGTTAGAAAATAAAGAAGATACAGCATCTACTATTGTAGTAAAGAAGAAGCAAGAAGAAAAGCCGACTACTAAGAAGTTAGTAAAAGATTCTGCTACTAAAAAGAATAATGTAATTGCAAAGAGTGCTACCATTAAAGAAACTGTAAAACCAACAAATACAGTTGCTAAGAAAACTAAAAGCAAAGAAAACAAACAGAAAACAACTTCTAAAACAACAAACACGCAAGTTAAGTCAATAGACCGGAAGAAATCGATAGAAATAATAGAGAAATTTATTAAAGAAGACCCCTCTATAAATAAGCCTGAAGACAAAGCATATATCAAAGAATTACAGCTTGCTAAGGCCAGTGTATCAGAAAAGTACGATATCGTTTCGGAAACTATGGCAAAGCTCTATAAAGCACAAGGAAATAAGAAAAAGGCAAAAAAAATCTACGAGAAATTAATTTTGATTTATCCAGAAAAAAGCACTTACTTTGCAGCCCGAATTTCGGACTTATAATAATAATATTTAACAAAAATAGTAATGGGTTTATACATAATCGCAATATTGATATTTATAGTTTGTATCTTAATGATACTTATCGTTTTAATGCAAAATTCTAAAGGTGGTGGATTAACTTCTACTTTCTCTGGAGGAAACCAAGTAATGGGTGTTAAAAAAACTAGTGACTTTTTAGAAAAAGCTACATGGACTTTAGCAGTAGCACTATTAGTATTATCACTATCTACAGTATTTGTAATGAATAAAAATATAAGTGTTGGAGAAGCATCTGATAATTCGGAAATAGAGTTTATTAGAAATAACGAAAATGCACAGCCTGTAGAATTCCAACCAACAACTGGCGAAGCTACAGAAAACGAAGGCGCTGCATTACCAACAGAGTAATTCAGTTTTAAATAAAATATTTAAAATGTCAGAATGTCATACATTCTGACATTTTTTTTGCCTAAAAAATATCTACTTTTACTTTACTATAATTTCTAAAAATTGTTACAAATAACTATCACACATTAGCTTATGTAATATTATAACATAATAGGATATATAATCAAATATAAAACTGGCAGTTTACTAATAATGGTATAAAATTGGCTAAGCAATATTAATAATTAACCATAAAAGATTAAACCCAATGAGTAATATAAATATAAAACCACTAGGTGCAAGAGTTCTCCTCGAGGAAGTTGCTGTAGAAACTAGAACTGCTTCTGGAATTATAATACCTGATGCAGCACAAGAAAAACCATCAAAAGCGACAATTGTTGCTGTAGGAAATGGAACTCCAAGTGAGAAAATTGAAGTTAAAGTTGGCGACACTGTTCTTTATGCAAAATTTGCTGGAACAAAAATAAAAGAAGATGGTAAAGATTTCATTATCATTAACCAATCAGATATTCTTGCTATAGTTTAAATCGGCAGTTGATAAATGACTGTTGCTAATTTATTAAACATAAAATAAGAATTAGAAGAATCCATTAAATCATTAAAGCTTTACGGATTTACAATTAGAAATAAACAATAAAAACATATAAAAATGGCAAAAATTATAAAATTTGATACAGAAGCTCGTGATTTACTTCGTAGTGGAGTTAATCAATTAGCAGATGCTGTAAAAGTTACCCTAGGGCCTAAAGGTCGTAATGTAGTAATTGATAAAGTATATGGTGCACCACAAATAACCAAAGATGGTGTAACGGTAGCTAAAGAAATTGAGCTAGAAGATCCTTTTGAGAATATGGGAGCACAAATGGTTAAGGAAGTAGCTTCTAAGACCAATGATGACGCAGGTGATGGCACTACTACTGCTACTATTCTTGCACAATCAATTGTAAATGTAGGACTTAAGAACGTTACTGCAGGCGCAAATCCTATGGATCTTAAACGAGGAATTGACAAAGCTGTAAAGGCCGTAATTACTAGCATTAAAGAATTATCGCAAGAAATTGGGGACGATAACGATAAAATAAAGCAAGTAGCAACTATTTCGGCCAATAACGACAAAGAAATTGGTGACCTTATTGCTGAGGCTATGGCTAAAGTAAAGAAAGAAGGTGTAATTACTGTTGAAGAAGCTAAAGGAACCGATACTACAGTAGAAATAGTAGAGGGAATGCAGTTTGACAGAGGTTATATTTCTCCATATTTTATTACCGATACCGAGAAAATGGAATCAGTAATGGAAAATCCATATATCTTATTATACGATAAGAAGATTTCTACGATGAAAGATATAATGCCAGTGCTAGAGCCTGCTGCTCAAGATGGTCGTCCGTTGGTAATTATAGCAGAGGATGTTGATGGTGAAGCACTTTCTACACTTGTTGTGAATCGTCTTCGTGGTTCGTTAAAAGTAGCTGCTGTTAAGGCTCCTGGCTTTGGCGACAGAAGAAAAGAAATGCTTGAAGATCTTGCTGTACTAACTGGTGGAATTGTTGTTTCTGAAGAAAAAGGAATGAAGTTGGAGAGCACTACCTTGGATATGCTTGGTACTTGCGAGAAGATAGTTATTGATAAAGACAATACTACTGTTGTAAATGGAGCAGGAACTAAAGAAGCTATTAATGGTCGTGTGGCACAAATTCGTGCACATATGGAGAATACTACTTCTGATTACGATATGGAGAAACTTCAAGAGCGTTTGGCTAAATTAGCTGGCGGTGTAGCGGTACTGTATGTAGGCGCTGCTTCTGAGGTAGAAATGAAAGAGAAAAAAGACCGTGTGGATGATGCTTTAAGCGCAACTCGCGCTGCTGTTGAAGAAGGAATTATACCTGGTGGTGGAGTTGCTTTTATCCGCTCAGTCAATAGTTTTGATAATATTGAATTTGAAAATCAAGATGAGAAATTAGGATCTCTTATTATTAAGCGCGCTATTGAAGAACCATTACGTCAGATTGTAAAAAATGCTGGTGGTGAAGGTTCTGTAGTTGTTCAAAAAGTATTAGAAGGCAAAGGCGACTTTGGTTATAATGCTCGTAACGATAAGTATGAAAACTTATTTGAATCTGGCGTAATTGACCCAACAAAAGTTGCTCGTGTAGCCCTTGAAAATGCTGCTTCAATTGCAGGAATGTTGCTTACAACAGAAACAGTAATTTCTGAAGAGAAGAAAGACGAACCAATGCCAATGCCAGGTGGTGGCGGAATGGGCGGAATGGGTGGCGGAATGCCAATGATGTAAATCATTTCATTCATATATAAAACAAAAGCCGTGTTGATTTTTAATCTTCACGGCTTTTGTTTTTATTTTAAAATATCATTAATAGCCACAGGTTAAAACCACGTGTCAATTGAGTGATATTAATATATTTAATTAATGTCCCGATAGCTATCGGGAGCAGATTATTTAAACAACAATTTTTGATATTTACTATATCAAACTTTATCTTTAAGGAAATTCGTTCCTTTATAATTCCTTAGTTCTACATTAACACCTTCTTCTTTCCATTTTAATAAAATATCTTTTAAAATAATTATCTGCCCTCTACCAAAAACCTGAAAAGGAAGATTAATCTTATCTACACTTCCTGTAATTTTCAAAAACAATTCATTATCTAAACCCTCTTCAGTATCTGACCCTAATGTGCGGTATTGTGGTTTATACTGACCTTTATATGAATTATATCTTATTTTAAGTTTTTCAATATCTTCTATTACATATTTAATCTCTTCACTATTATGATTCACTATAATTCCAGTCATTGAAAATTCAATAAACCCAACACTATAAACTGGATTATAACCAAAAGACCTTAACAAAAAACCGAACATTGTTACAAACAGTATTACGGTAGATATTCTTATAGGCAACTTACTTATTTCCATAAAAATAGAAATAATTGCTAAAATGATAGTGATACTGAAAGACAACAAAAATATCCATTTAAAGAAAAGCTCAAGCTTAGTATCATCTTTTAGCTCAAACAGACTAAATTTCACTTTTGTATATCTCATTCATTATTTATATGATAAATTAATAGCCACGGGTTAAAACCGCGTGGCAATTGATATTTTCACTTGATTAATAATTGGCGAATAAACAACTAATATCTACCCTATTACTTTACCATCTTCAAGTTCAATCAGTCTATGAGCTTTCTTTATTACTCTATCATCATGAGAAGCAAAAATAAAAGTGATTCCTTCTACCTTGTTTAGATTTTCCATAATATCAAGAAGATTTTCGGTAGCCTTAGTATCAAGATTTGCTGTAGGCTCATCGGCAAGTATAAATTTTGGTTTAGAGGCCAAAGCTCTAGCCACTGCAACTCTTTGCTGCTGTCCACCCGATAGTTTTCCTGGGCGAACATCTGCTCTATCTCTAAGACCTACAGACTCAAGCAGTGCCAATGCTCTTTCTTTTCGTTCTTTCTTACTTTTATGTTGTAGGTGCATAATAAATTCAACATTCTCACGAGCGGTAAGTACTGGAATAAGATTATAAGCTTGAAAAACAAAACCAATATTATTCATTCTAAAGTTTGTGAGATTCGATGCCGATAATTTACCAATCTCAACACCATCAATAATAATATTTCCACTTGATGGCGTATCTAATCCTCCCAAAAGATTCAATAATGTAGTTTTACCACATCCCGATGCTCCTTTGATTACTGAAAACTCTCCTGCTTCAAAAGACAGGTCTACATTATTCACCGCATGAACAGGAATATCTGTTCCTTCGTTATATATTTTGTTCAGATTACTTAAAGTTATTATACTCATGGTGTCTATATTTAATATTCATTTTCTTTTAATAAACTAAGCGCTCTATTATTACTCTCTTATTGCTATTGAAGGATTTATTCTAACGGCATGCAATGCTGGATAAATTGCAGCAAGAATTCCAGTAATTACAACCATTAAAGTAACTTTAATATAATTATCTGCTTCTATATATGGATATACCATACTTGGATAACCTAAAGCTCTAAGTCCGTCGCTAAACATGCTCATATCAATTCCATTAATACTAAGAAAGGACACAAGACTCCAAGCCAAGAACAATCCAACAATTCCTCCTACTAACGACAACATAACGGACTCTAATACTATCATACTAAAGACTCTACGTCTATTCATACCTATTGCTATTAACATTCCAATTTCACGAATACGCTCAAGTACAACCATAAGCATCGTATTTACAATTCCGAAGCCTAAGGCTGCCAATATTATTCCAACAAATATATAAAGGACAAAATCTATCCATGAAGTTTGCATAGCTAATTCTGGAGAAAGTTGTTTCCATTCTGATACTTTAATTCCAGTTTCGCAGGCTGTTAAAACTTGCTTTGTATAAAGTTCATTAGTTTTTTCACTAAAACTATTCTTAAGCATGGATTCAAATTCAATTTTAGAATATTCTTTATCCGATTTTATTGACAATAATTTGGAATACACTCTCTCTGGTATAGAATCGTTTAATACTCTTAATAGTGATTTATCATTAACCCTATATCTTGTATATTTTTCTTGCAATGTATTTTTCAGAGTTTCTGTTTCTAGCATTTTATGCAATATAATAGCTACTTCGTGAGCTTTACCATCTTCAATACCAAGAATTTTCTGCAAATCTTTAAAACGAACAAACGCATTCATCTCGTCGAAACCACCATTTTGGGTTCTGAAAATACCTACAATTCTGAATACACTTCGTACCGAAACTCCATTAACATCTACAGCGTTAATTGCTAATTTACTTCGAACATGAACCTTAAGTTTCTTGGCAACTTTTTCGCCAATAATAATCGGGCGATTCTTCACTCCAACAAAATAGGTGCTATTGGAGTCTAGCATTTTCTCATACAATCGGCTAACCTGCGTCTCTTTTTCTGGATCTACGCCAATAAGACTTAGCCCTGCTGCAGCACGATTAGAGCTTAGCATTGTCTCAATTACTAATCTTTTGCTTACAGCCTTTACCGACGAATCTTTTTCAATATCAACAATATAATCATCAACATTATCAATAAGATACTTAAGCTCACTGTTTTCCATAAAATCAGCATTATGAAGTTGAATGGAAGAAACCTCAATTTCAAGAGCATCATCTATCCTACCTATTAGTAGGCCATTCATAAAAGCAACAGCTGTAACGCCTCCCAAAAGGCCAATTGCGATAGCTACTATCACAACTAAGCTTCTTAATTTGCTACGCCAAATATTTTTCCAAGCTATTTCTAAAATCATTTTATAATACTTTTAATACTATTACTATGAATGCATTGACTCTATTATCTTAAATGTACTAATCTTTATCATTGGATAAATTACGGCAAGAATAAGCAACGAAAACACAACAATAAATTGTGCTTGAATTATTGTCCAATCCGTTGAGAACATAAGAACAGGCTCTATTCCAAATTGCTCATAAATACCGGCCATTTCGCCAGTAATATGAATTGGCGAATCGTGAAAATACCAAACAATACCAGAACTCACCAAAGCACCTACAATAGCTCCAATCATTCCCAAGAAGATGGTTTCTAATAATACAATAGCCGATAAGTATTTTTTTTGCATACCCAATGCCACCATTACAGCAAACTCTTTCTTACGCTCTGCTGTCATCATTATTATTGTCCCTAATATTCCAAAGAAAACCACACTATAAAGGATAATAAGCATAATAATTCCACCACCATTATCAGATTCAATCTGTTGTTTTAGCTCCTTATTCATATCCGTCCAACTTAATACAATCAGGCTCTTATCATTCATTATTTTATTTATCTGAGGAATTATCTCATCTATAGAGTTTTTGTCCTTAATATTCACCACTAAAGAAGTAAGCATACCTTCGGCACTATAAAACTCCTGTACAGTACCAATATCGCCAATAAGCAATACCTTATCAAGTGCCGGATTAGGAATTTTGACAATTCCCTTAATAGGAAAAATATTGGCAGCAGTAACCCCATGATAACCTTGGCTAATAAGCACAATAGTATCGCCAACATTTATTCCAAGAAAAGCCGCAAGTCGCTGACCAATAATAAAGCCATCATCTCCAACTTCCAAAAACTTACCTTTAACAACTTTATCAGCAATTCCTGTCATTTGAGTATCCACCAATGGATCTATACCTTGCAAAAATGCACCTTTAGTTTTTGAACCGCTAGAAATAAGTGCAAAAGACTCTAAGCGAGGCAATACGGAATTTACATCCTTTATTTCGGTAATTTTACTGCGCAACTCTGGCGAATTAGGCATTAAATCGTCTATCGTTTTATCATTCCAGTAAGAAGTATCTTGAATTTGTATAAATCCCGAATATTGCCTAACAGCACCATCAATCATATTATCGTATGTGCCAAGCTGCATAGACCGCATTGATACACCAAATATCACAGCAAACATTAACGAAGATGCTGTTATCAGTGTCCTTCTTTTATTACGCCATATATTGCGCCAAGCTATTTTTATTATTTCCATCTATATTAAGTACTTAAGGGTGAAGTCCCGATAGCTACCGGGTTAAGAATTAGGAATTAAACATTAATAACTAACCATTAATAATTACTATCTAATTCTTTTCATATTTTGTTGAGAATAAAATGAGTCATTAATATCTACATCAAACTTTATATCAACAAGATCTACAATTGTCTTATTACCAGGATCATCAGCAGGAATTATTTCAATATGGCTAGGAAGTTTCTTCCCTCCCATTTGAGTAATATT
>QMPB01000160.1 GCA_003648395.1 Bacteroidota bacterium | reverse complement strand
ATGTTTTATATGAACATAAAAAAAGGGTTTATATTCCTAAAAATACAAACCCTTCATATGTTTTTTTAACCAGAAAATCCTATGCCAAACCAGTAAATCCCATAAAAGCAAGTGCCAATATACCACCAACAATAAGTGCAGCAGGAACACCAGCCATACCTTTAGGAACTTCCATTAGTTCAAGATGCTCTCTAATACCAGAGAATAAGATCATTGCAAGTCCAAAACCTATTGAATTACCAACAGCAAACACAACACCTTCCATTAAAGAAAAGTCTTTCTGGATAGTAAGTATAGCAACACCTAATACAGCACAGTTTGTTGTAATAAGAGGCAAGAAAATACCCAAAGCTTGGTATAATGGAGGAGAAATCTTTTTAAGAATAATTTCTACCATTTGCACCAATGATGCTATTACTAAAATAAAAGTAATTGTTTGAAGAAATCCCAATCCAAAAGGATTAAGAATATAGTTCTGAATAAGCCAAGTAACCATTGTAGCAATTACAAGTACAAACATAACTGCACCGCTCATACCTACCGAGGTTGATACTTTTCCAGAAACCCCTAAAAATGGACAAACGCCAAGAAATTGCGCCAACACAATGTTGTTTACAAAAACGGCTCCTATAATTATTAATACATATTCCATATCTAATTTTTTATATCGTTATACTCTATTTAGAGTTAATTTTCTTAGTTATTGCAATTAAATATCCTAATACAATAAAAGCTCCTGGCGCAAGCACAAATACTATCATAGTGATAGGGTTTCCTTTATCGTCAACAGGGAATATATGTAATGGAATGCCAAATATAGCTCCTGAGCCAAGTATTTCGCGAATTCCACCCAATATTGTTAAGGCTAAAGAAAATCCTAATCCCATTCCCAAACCATCAATTATGGAATCGAAAATATTATTTTTTGAAGCAAAAGCCTCAGCTCTTCCTAGTACAATACAGTTTACCACAATAAGTGGAATGAATAATCCTAACTGACCGTGCAATGCTTGTAAATAACCTTGCATTAATAAATCAACCACTGTCACAAAGGAAGCTATAATTACAATAAATGCAGGAATACGAACTTTGTCTGGAATAAAGTTCTTCACCATCGAAATTGACATATTCGACATCATCAATACAAAGGTAGTTGCCAATCCCATTCCTAAGCCATTAATAGCAGAGGTTGTTACTCCTAAAGTTGGGCATAAACCAAGCAATAGAACGAATACTGGGTTCTCCTTTATTAGGCCTTTCGTTAAATTTTGAACAATACTATTCATTATCATTTCCTCCTTTTTCTTTATATGTTTTATAAGCTCTATCAGTGGCATCACAAAATGCTCTTGAGCTAATAGTAGCAGCAGTTATTGCATCTACATCGCCACCATCTTTTGTTACTGTAAGCTTATAAGTCTTAGGATCTTTACCATTAAATTGTATACTCCAATCTGATTTCGATTTATCCATTTTATCACCCAAGCCTGGTGTTTCTTTATGTTCTAATACTGATGTGTTTATTATTACTCCTTGCGGATCAAAACCTACCATTATTTTAAAAACACCACTAAATCCTTTTTCTGTATATGTAGCAATTGCTGTTCCTACCAAACTATCGTTCTTATACGCTTCGTAAAAAGTAATAGAATCTTTACCCGTTGCAGGCATTCTAGTATATACATTTAAAGTATCAAAAGCAGGAACAACTTGACCAATTGCCTCTTCTAATTTTTTCTTCTTTGCAGCAGCAATTACATCAAATGTTTGAATATATACAAAGCCCAGTACTGCTCCTGCTAGTCCTACTATAATGAATAGGCGTATTACCATATTCATAAATGTTGATTCAGGTTTTTTAGACATTTTTTATCTCCTTTCCAAATCTTGTTGGTTTAAATGCATTATTAAGGTGAGGAACAACTGCATTCATCAAAAGAATTGCAAAAGAAACACCCTCAGGGTAAGCACCCCATACACGTATAATAATAGTAAGAATTCCAATTCCAGCACCAAATATAAGCTGACCTTTAGCCGTCATTGGTGAAGTAACCATATCAGTAGCCATAAAAAATGCTCCTAACATTACACCACCTGTAATAAGATGAAATAGTGGATTTACATAAGCCTCTGGATCAATTAGCCAAAATATACCTGAGAATAGAACCATTGAAACAATGAAACTCACAGGAATATGCCAAGTAATAACTTTCTTATAGATAAGAAAAAGACCTCCCAAAAGAAGTAGGAATGCTGATACCTCACCTAGTGAACCGCCACTCATTCCAATAAACATATCAGTAAACGATGGGATTTGAGCCATTAGGTCTGTAACACTTTCTCCTTTCCCTAATCCTTCCTTTACAATTGCCAATGGTGTAGCGCCAGAAGAGGCATCTACCATTGGAAATACTTTATCTAAGATAGGATATGAAGTCATATCCACAGGAAAAGATATCAATAGAAAAATACGACCAACCAATGCTGGATTAAAAGGATTTTTTCCTAATCCTCCAAAAGACATCTTTGCAACGCCAATAGCCACCAGCGAACCAAGAATTATCATCCATATTGGCAAAGTAGAAGGTACATTAAATGCCAGAAGAATACCAGTAAGTATAGCAGATCCATCACCAACTTGTGATTTCTCTTTCATAATATACTTTGTTATGAGGTATTCGAACAATACTGCCGAAAGCACAGCTACCATGGTAACTTTTATTGCTCCCAATCCAAAAAAGTAGAAGGATGCTAGCATCGCTGGTCCCATGGCTAATATTACTAGCCACATAACCTTTTCTACACTAAGACCACCGTGGATATGCGGTGAGCCCGAAACTGTTAATAATTTCATATTTAAAACAATTTATCTCTTATTTAACACTTCGTTGACGAATCATAAAACTCACATTAGATTTACCCAAACGGATATTATCCAATAGTGGACGTGATGAAGGGCAAGTATATACACAAGACCCACACTCTATACAGTCCATAATAAGCTCTTGCTCACATTTCTCATTTTCGCCCTGACGAGCAATTATTGAAAGTAAGTGTGGCTCTAATCCCATTGGGCATACACTAGTACATTTTCCGCATCGAATACAGTTTCTTACCTCTGCACGCTTGCTTTCTTCTTTTCGGATAGCTAAAACTCCTGATGTACCTTTTGTAACAGCGGCTTCAGTGCTAGGAATAGATTTTCCCATCATTGGACCACCATTTATTATTTTACCAGTAGCTTCCATATCGCAATTTGCTTTTTCTAGCAAATCAGAAATTGGAATACCGATTCTTACTCTATAGTTAGAAGGATTTTTTACTGGAAAACCTGTAACGGTAACAATACGCTCTATAAGCGGTTTGTTTTTCTGTACTGCCTCATAAATTGCAAATGCTGTACCCACATTATTAACTACACAACCAACTTCCAAAGGTAATTTACCAGAAGGAATTTGACGCTTCAATAAAGCATCAATCAACTGTTTCTCACCACCTTGAGGGTATTGAACTTTAAGTGCTTCAACAATAATATCAGAATCAGAACCTATAAGTTTTCTAATACTATCAATAGCATCAGGCTTATTATTTTCTATTCCAATAATGGTTTTTTTAGTACCTAATGCTTTCATCATAATGCGAATACCAACAATAATCTCATCTCCTTTTTCCAACATCAACTGATGGTCAGAAGTAAGATAAGGCTCACACTCTACAGCATTAATAATTAGGAATTCTGGAGTTTTACCCTCAGGAACCATATACTTAACATGCGAAGGAAATGTTGCTCCACCAAGACCTACAATACCACATTGCTTAATGCGATCTGTAATTTCTTTAGCTTCAAGCTTTATTTCCTTTACCAATGTATCAGTATTATCAATTCCATCGGCCCACTCATCGCCTTCTACATTAATAATTATTGACTCCTTACGGAATCCTGTAGAATCTAATCGTGGTTCAACTTTAAATACTTTTCCTGATACCGGAGAGTGAATATTAGCAGCGATAAAACCTTTAGCCTCGGCAATTAATTGCCCAACTTTAACTTCATCACCTTTTTTCACAATTGGATGCGATGGTGCTCCCAAATTTTGATTCATTGGAACTACAACTTGCTCAGGTATTTCAATTCCTTGAATCGACATTCCTTTTGAAAGCTTATTCTCTGGAGGATGAATACCCCCTATTCTAAATGTTAATAAACCCATAGTCTTATTTATTATCTTTAATGGATTCTACCTTTTCATCAGAAACAATCTCTTTTGATGAAGTTTCTTTTTTATCTTCAACAATAGGAGTTGCTTTTGCTTCATCCTTTATGTCTTCAGTTTTCTTTTCTTCTTTTGGTGCATCTTCAGCTTTAACTTCAGCTTTTGGAGCTTCAGTTTTTGCGGCCACTTTAGGAGCTTCTAGACCATCTACTTTAGGCTTAACAACCTTTGCTGGTATTTCGGCTTTTGGCTTACGAGGCTTAAAGTTAAGCTCATGTATTGCATCAGTAGGGCAAACCTCTACACACTTGCGACATAATGTACAAGCTTCATAATTAATATATGCTAAGAAGTTATCAAAATCAATTGCATCAAACTTACATACTTTCACACAAGCCTTACAACCGATACAAGCTACCGAGCAGTTCTTTTTAGCAAGTGGTCCTTTTTCTTCATTAATACAAGAAACAAAAATTCGTTTCTCTTTAGGACCTCTATTTCTTAATTCCAAAATATCACGAGGACAAGCTTCAACGCAAGCATTACAAGCAACACAATTTACTTTAACAACTGGTAGATTTGTCTCCGGATCCATATACATGGCATCAAAGTCGCAGGCATCAACACATTCGCCACCACCAAGACAACCAAACTGACAACCGCCTACTCCTGCTGATAAGTTTGTAGTAAAACTACAAGTATTATCACCATCATATTCAAATTTTGGAATAGAATTTTTTATAGAACCATTACAGCGAAGTACTGCAATCTGTGGTTTCTTTTCTTGAGCCTCAACACCTAATATTGGCGCTAGGCTTTTCATTAAGTCATTTCCTCCTACCGGACAAAAGAAGCCATCCATAGATTCTGCTTTCACCAATCCTTCCGCAAAAGCTCTACAACCAGCATAACCACAACCACCACAATTGGCGCCAGGTAATGCTTCATCTACTATATCTATTTTAGGATCTTCAATTACTTTGAACTTTTGAGCTACAAAGTATAAGATTACTGCCGCTCCAATTCCTATGGCAGACATGCTCAATATTGCATATAATACTGCTGATTCCACTATAATTTTGATTTTTCGTTAACATTTAAGGCTATTAAGTTTATGATAATCATACTATATAAATAGTTTCATTAATAAACAGAATTTACCTTTTAGATAAAGGCAAAAATACATCAAATGATTTTAATTAAAAACTGCATCACATGAATAATTTACATTAACTATATGATATAAAGCTTATATAGTATCATTCTTAATAAGCACTAGCTTATAAGAGCCGTTATCAATCTATTATTAATCACCTAATTACAATTATTTCACTATTTCAGAAAAACATTTTATAACACAAGGCGTAAAGAAAACCAGTATTAATCAGTTTCAACAGCATTTATTACCATACTAATTATATAATGTATTTAATGTTTAGAAGTATAAATAATACAATTAGGAATATTAATCACAGTACAAAATAATAGTTATAAAACACTGTTAATTCAATGATTATCAATTAAATCTTAAACCTCCACCCAGGCTTATTAGCATAAAATTATTATTCAATTTTAATCTTTGCACCTTATAACTATAAACGCTATAAACAAACATTAATTTAATAAATGCATTTTCTGAATTATAACCTATTACTTGTTGAAAGCGGAATTGTGGCATTATTTGGGCTCCCCAACTTCTATCTTCACTTATTTGGTAGGTTTGAACCTGAAATCCAACTCCTACCAAAGCAAATGTTGTTGTATAAAAATCTTTATAAACATAGGTATAAGCATAACCTGGTCTTAAATTAATGCTTAAATACCCTCCCTGGCGAAATAATGTGGCAGAACTATAGTGTTGCTGTTGTGATATAGGAATTAGAGTAGAATCACTTTGTAGATTCGAAAAATCTATCCCCGTTTGTAAAGCAAAACCTCCTGCACTTTTAAGCTGTTTCTCTGTTTGATTAAGTGCCGCTTTTAATGATAGTTTACGTGATAGTACAATATGAGAAGATAACCCAATATTTATTGTTTGCAAATCACTACGAAAAGGGTATGCTTGTCTATCTGTCCAGCCATCAATCAAACCCTCGGGGTTTGCCAAGTAATATCCTTTATTCTTTATCAAATAAAAATCTAATCCCCAATTTGCATAATGGGTTTGAGTACCTAAATATAAAGAAAAAGATTCCGTATTTCCCTTATCATTAAGGTAAGATGGTATTTTGAAAGCGACGCCCAAACTCAACCATTTATACGAAGCAGAAATGGCAAGTTTCATAGGCGTATTGGGCTTATAAACTATATCTTTGCCTTCACCTTTATTATCTTCAATAGAAAAACTATTTGTTCGCAAATAAAAAGTAGAACTTATTGTAATCTTATGAGGATAAGTATAAACATAGTTTGTATCAGACCAGCTAGCAAGCTTATCTAGCTTGCTATTTATCTTATCCAATTTTTGAGCGCTCAATAAGCCTACAAAAGAAAGAAATAAAAATAGGTAAACTATTCGCATAATAGCATTAAAGTCTTATTATTGTTCATTTATTATTGAATAACCAATCAAGCGGTCCCAATATTCACCTTGGTCTTTATAATAAACATAAATAGTATACTTATTCACTGTTTCGCTATAATTGCCTTCGAAAGGTGCCGAAAGACCTTTAATTGAATTATTTGGCACATAAACATATTGGTAATTATAAAACCCTTGTTTCAATAATAATGAAGTAGTATAACTTTTTGTTAACCTATTGTATGCCATACGCGATGAATTATCGATACGCCAATCTGTTAAAGCTCCAACAACATATATTCCACCATTGGAAAGTACTGAATCGGTTCTGAAATCAAAATCAACAAAAGCATAATCTGCCTCTATTTGACCGCTAAGCTGTGGGTCGTCCCAATCAATTATAGAAAAATTACCATTCAAGTCGACGTACTTTAAATATCTTGTCCGACTTTCATCAGATAATAAATTAACTTGATATCCTGCAGAACTATAATCAATAGTATTAATATTTGCCGAAGGTGTTTTTAAACTTCTAATATCCAGCACTCTAAATTCATTATTTGCATCAAAAAGAATATCATTGATTGTATTAAAATACAAAAACTCATCATTCATTATCTTAGGTTGATGCTTTACAATCATATTATCTTTTCTACCATTTTGCTGAATTACCATTGTAAAATCTTCATAAACATTAGGCATAGGGTAGCCTGATCGCATAACCTTAATAAACATCTCCTGATGAGTGGCTCTATACTGTGGCGAATTTGCCATCTGATATTGAGTTTCTACACTAACTCTATTCTCAATAACATACATTCTACGAGTAATCAACGCTTGGTCTGGATTATCATCAGAATATACTTTCAACAAATAATTTCCAGATTTAGTAAATCGTATATTTTTAGAAGGAAGTTGTACTCTATAATGGGTATAGGTAATTGTAGTATTAAAGGATGTTGTATTTGCATTAAAGTACTCCTCATTTATACCATCTATATACTCCATAGAAAGTACATCTGCAGGAGTCCAATCGGCATTACATAGAATAAATGTATAATAGTATGTAGTTGCTTCAGCATTTAGGTCATCAAAAGTTAGAGTTAGAGACTGCCCACTTCCAAGTTCTATTACAGGGGAGCTCAAATCAAAACCAGACTTATACAATTTAACGCTTTTAAAATTCTCACTATAAACATAATCATCATAACGCATATGGTTACCATCATAATAATCCTCCTCGCTTTGAGCAAAAGCAAATATTGTAAATAGTACGCTAGATACTAATAGTATAATTCTTGTCATAATTCATTAATTTATAAGGCAAAGATATGGTATTTTTATTTTGCTTTTATCAAGCTAATAATCCTTAGTTAGTCTTTGCAAGAAAATACCAAATATTGCGTTATTCTTGTTTTTGAAACAGTCAATTACAAACGTAAACTCCTTAGTTTAAAAAACTTCAAAGGCCTTATATTTAGTCCTTTCTTATCAAAGACACAAAAATAGGTAGTTTTCGGGCAGACATTACTTAGCAAACGCGTTTAAATGATAATTATTCTTCAGTAATAAAATAATTACAAATAATAATTTGGTTAAACAAAAGATACTATAAATATAGTTGAGAATGGAAACGCCCAAGAATGACCGTTATACAAAGCTACATAAATAAGATTAATTTAGAATGCTAATCTCATTTCTACTCTTGCCATATAAAACTCATTGGGCAAAGCCAATGTTTCAACTCTACTTCCAATTAGAGTAATCTTAAGGTGT
>QMPB01000159.1 GCA_003648395.1 Bacteroidota bacterium | reverse complement strand
CTTCTCTGCAATGGGAGCGCCTCAAGAGCATGGACAGCGCTCATACAAAAAACCAATTACGATGTATGATACAGATTATGCTGATAAGATTGGTATGGATCCTGCAACTGATTATATTACAGGAGTGCCTACAAATATGGGTTTAAGATATAATTCACATTGGGGTTATATACAACGTGATGGGGAAAATTCTCGAAATACAATTAATGAGAAAGAGAATTTTTATTTTAAGCCAATGTTTAGCTTGCGCGATTATTGGAATATAAGTAGAAAGACATATATGTCGAATATATTATACCTTTCGATGGGCGATGGTGGCGGAACAGGGCTTACTCATTCGATAAATCCAATGGATGATGGCACTATCGATTTTCAAACTATATATGATGCAAACGTAAAGGGGGCAAACGACCCTAATGTAGAAGGCACTATTGATGTACTTAGAGCTTCGATGAATAATCATATGTGGGTAGGTTTTCTTTCTACAATTGATCATAAATTCAATAAAAACTTCAGTGTTTCTGGAGGTATAGATGTGAAGGCGTATAAAGGGGAACACTACCGTGTTGCTCATGATATGTTGGGAGCCAAAGACTATAAAGATTATGATGGTAAATATGGAATTAATGATAAAACAAATCCTAATTGGCTGAAGGGAGAAGGAGATAAAATTCTTTACCATAATGATGGTTTAGTACGTTGGGGTGGCTTATTTGGTCAGGCTAAATATAATGCCGGCAACCTAACAGTATTTGGAAATATTACATTTGCCTATACAGGTTATAAACGAGTTGATTATTTTAAAAAGAAAGATTTGGTAATCGATGGTGTATTATATGCTCAACAGGTTGGTTACGAACGAAAGTTTGACGCAATTAATGGTGGATACTTTGCTAAAAAAGATGTGGTTACCATTAATGGTAAAGATTATGATATTGATAGCCCAGAGGCTCAAACTTCGCAAACAGATTGGACATATATCCCTGGTTATACATTAAAACTTGGAGCAAACTATAATCTAACAGAAACTCAAAATGTATTTGCTAATGTTGGATATTTGAATAAAGCTCCTCGTTTCCAAAATGTTTATGATAATAATAATAGAAAATATAAGGAAATAAAGAATGAACATGTAATGGCCATTGAAGGTGGTTATAGTTATTATAATAAGAAAATCACTTTTAATTTTAATACTTATGCAACTTATTGGCAAAATAAACCTGCTGATAGACCATTTACTTTTAGAGATGCTGATGATAATACTTTTAGTGTTAATATTAACGGAATGGATGCACTTCACCTTGGTGTAGAGGCTGAGTTTGGTTATAGGATTACTGAAAATTTATTGTCAGAAACCGTTGTTTCTCTTGGTAATTGGCGTTGGTTATCTACCGATTCGGCAGAAATAACAGACGAAAATACAGGTGCTGTAGTAGGTAAAACATATTATGTAGCAGAGGGGCTTAAAGTTGGAGACGCAGCACAAACTCAGCTACGAGAAAGTATACGTTGGCAATTGCCTTGGAAGGCTGTTAAGGGAACTTATCTTAAAGGAGCTATTACTTATTTTGCAAATAATTATTCGCAATTTGATCCTATAGCATTAAATCCTAATGACCCTAGTAATGTAAATGCTTTTAATGATGATGGTACTCCTAAGCAGAGCTGGATGATTCCTAATTATTATTTAGTGGATATATTTGCAGGTTATGGCTTTAAAGTGAAGAAGGTTAAAATAGATATTCGTATAGCAGTTCTTAATGCTTTGGATGCAACATATATTTCTGATGCTCAAAATAACGATACTTATGGCGATCAAACATGGAATGATTCAAGTGCACGCTCTGCAACAGTATTTTTTGGTATGGGTAGGAGATTTATGACTTCTTTGACAATTAAATTCTAATAAACCACATAAGGCACAGTAGGAACATAAGGAAACATAGTTTAAATAGATTATATAGAGATTTGGAAGATGAATAAAATTTATTAATAAAGTAAATATAAATATACAATAATATGAAACAACAATTAATTTTAATTATCATACTTTTTGCGTCAAGTTTTACTTTTGCGCAGGTAATAAGTATAGACTCCGCTCGTACCTTGGGTATTGGAGCAACAGTAACAGTAAAAGGAATTATTACTAACGGCAATGAACTTGGTGGTATTCGCTATTTCCAAGATGCAACGGGTGGCATAGCTGCATATAGTAGTTCAATGGTAACAACTGATAGAGGCGATTCTGTAGAAGTTACAGGGACAATAAAAGATTATAACCAATTAATGGAAATAGATCCGGTTACTTCTTATACTGTGTTAAATAGTAATAATATAATGCCTGCACCAGTAGTGATAACTCCTGCTCAGATTGATAATTCTGTGGAAGGACAATTAGTTAAGATAAATGATGCAGTTTTTACAACTACTCCTGGAGGTTTATTTGCAAGTAATTCTAGTTATAATTTTACTGCAAATGGCGAAACATCTAAAATGTATGTTCGCTCTAATCATCCATTAATAGGTCAGACTATTCCTTCAGGGCTTGTTAATCTTACTGGAATAGCAACTCAATACTCATATACTAGCCCCAATGATGGCTTTCAGTTATTATGTCGTGATGGTAATGATATTTTTATGACTACATCAATATGGATTACAAAACCTTTGGAGGAGTTTAGTATTTCTACAACTGGACTTACAGTAAAGTGGCAAACAAATATAAGTGGTACTAGTGAAGCAGAATATGGTAGTACAGAGGCTTTAGGTACATTTGTGCCTTCTACAGGAACAGACACCCTTCACTCTGTTGATATTACCACTTTGTCAGCTTCTGAAATTGTATATATTCGTACTTTTAGTGTTTCGGGAAATGATACAGCATTCTCACCTATAAAAGTATTTGTTTCTCAGAGTAATTCTTCTGGTGATGTTATAGCATATTTTAATACCCCAGCAGACCATAGCGTTGCTAGTGGCCCATTAGCTATCACTTTGCCTAATGCCATCGACGATACTCTTATTGCTTATATTAATAGAGCAACAGAGTCTATTGATTTTACAATGTATAATTTTACTGAAACAGGTATCTCAAGTATTTCTTCAGCTCTTAATAATGCTTATGATAGAGGTGTGGATGTGAGAATGATATTTGATGGTAGCGCAGCAAATTCTGGGATTCAGAATGTGCGCTCAGAAATAAAGAAAATATCGAATCCAACAGGATCGGAATATGGTATTATGCATAATAAATTTATCATTTTTGATGCTCACTCTACAAATCATAATGTGCCATTAGTATGGACTGGTGGAACTAATATGACTGATGGGCAAGTTAATACTGACCCAAATACAGTGATTATTGTACAAGATAAAAGTCTTGCCATAGCTTATACTCTAGAATTTAACGAAATGTTTGGCTCTGACGGACTTACTCCTAGCGTTGCTGATAGAAAATTTGGCCCTGATAAAGCAGACAATACTCCTCATAAGTTTATTATTGGAGGCAAGGATGTGGAATGTTATTTTAGCCCTTCTGATGGAACAAATACTCAAATAATAAGAACAATTGATAATGCTGATAATAATATGAGTATAGCTACAATGCTTATTACTCGTAGCGATATAGCTTATGCTATAGAAGATGCGGTAAATGATAGAACAGTGGCAACTCAAATTATTGTAAATAGCGAAGGTCAATGCTCGCAAACAGTATGGGGCTTATTAAGTACCTTATTGGGCGACGATTTGCAAGAAGATGATGAGGCGGCAGGTATTATGCATCATAAATTTATGGTTGCTGATGAAGGAACTTCTTCTTCTCCAACATTATTGGTAGGTAGTCATAATTGGAGCAATAGCGCTGATAATAAAAATGATGAAAATACCCTTGTTTTTTATGATAATCAAGATTTAGCAAATATTTATTACCAAGCTTTTAAATATCGTTACGATCAAAATAGATACGTAGGTATTATGGAAACTGGCTTTGCAAATTCAGCAAAAGTATATCCTAATCCTAGTAATGGTACTTTTAACTTAGAGATTGATGCCGACAAAACAATGAATGTTGAGATTAGTATTTATGATCTTAGTGGTAGAATTGTTTGGAATACAGCAAGCTCTGTAAATACAGGAATAAACAATATTTCAATAAGTGCTACAGACTTGCCTGCTGGCGCATACCTAATGCAAGTTGTAAGTAATAATAAAACTTTTGTTAGCTCACTTATTATCGAATAATTAGTATTAGATATAGTAAAACAAAATCCTCATA
This sequence comes from Bacteroidota bacterium, assembly GCA_003648395.1. Next base: position 4,269 of record QMPB01000159.1, on the reverse strand, counting down.
AATATCTTTTTATGAGGATTTTTTTGTTTTTATACTTCATTATTCGTGTTAAGGCTTTTGTAGGAGCCAAGATCTTGTAATTATGCAATGGCTTTATGTTAATAATTTTATAATAAAGAGCTTTATACTAATGAAATCTTAGTATATTTTTGTAAGATAATTCAAATTATTCTTCCTAATATGATAATGCGCCAAGACAAATACCGTGATAGGAAATTCGTAATGTACGGGTTCTTTATTATTGTGGGTATTATATTTATTATCAGGCTTATACAGTTGCAAATTGTGGAGAATAAATATGTACTGGCTGCAGAAAACAATACTAGACGCGATGTGATGATTTATCCTCCTCGTGGTCTTGTATACGACAGAAATGGGAAACTTATTGTTTATAATGAAGCCGTTTTTGATTTAATGATAATTCCGGGACAGGTTGATAACAATAAAATGGTAAATTTTTGTTCTACTATTGGGATTGATACATTAGAGTATAAGAAAAAGTATAAAAAAACCAGAAGATATAGTCGTAGAAAGGCTAGTGTATTTAAAAAACAGCTTTCTAAAACGGAGACTGCTTATTTACAAGAAAAGCTATTTCAATACCCTGGATTCTATGTGCAAGCACGTACTTTACGAAAGTACCCACACCATAGTGCAGCACATTTACTAGGTTATATTGGCGAGGTAAATAGGAAAGAGATTAAAAAGGATAGTTTCTATACTTCGGGCGATTATATTGGTAAAAGTGGAATAGAGAAATCATACGAGAAAAAGCTCCGTGGGCAAAAAGGTATTGAGAAATTAATGGTTGATGTTTTTAACCGAACCAAGGGTGCTTTTCATAATGGTATTTATGATGTAGAAGCTGTAAATGGTACAGACTTATATACAGGCCTTGATATTGTATTACAAGAGTATGGCGAAGAGCTAATGCTTAATAAAATTGGTGCTGTGGTTGCTATTGAGCCTGCTACCGGAGAAATAATTTCCATGATTAGTTCGCCATATTATAATCCTAATATGATGGTAGGAAGTATCCGTTCCGATAATTACACCATTTTAGTGAATGATACTTTTAAGCCATTACTAAACAGAGCAATGACTTCGGCATATCCTCCGGGCTCAACTTTTAAACTAATACAAGCTTTAATTGGACAGCAAGAAGGCGTTTTAACGCCAAGGACTGTTTATACTTGTAATAATGGGTTTTATTCGGGAGGACTTCATGTTGGATGTCATCCGCATACACCTAAAATTGCATTACAGGAATCGGTAAAGATATCGTGCAATGCTTATTATTGTAATGTATATAAAAGTATAATTCATAATCCTAAATATAAGGCTTACGATGAGGCCTACTTAAAGTGGAAATCCTATGTAAATAGTATGGGTTTTGGTATAAAATACGGTATTGATTTGCCATACGAGCGCAGTGGAAATATCCCTAAGCCTGAGTATTATGACAAATACTATGGCAAGGGACATTGGAATGCAATTACTACAATATCATTATCCATTGGGCAGGGCGAAATACTTGCTACGCCATTGCAGCTTGCAAATGAGGCGGCTTGGATTGCTAATAGAGGCTATTATCGTACTCCGCATATTGTTAGCTATTTAGGCGATAAAGCTCATGAAAATCAGGAATTCCACGAACAGCATTTTGTGGGGATTGATAGAAAATATTTTGATGTTGTAATTGATGGCATGGAGGAGGTTACCCAGAGTGGCACAGCTACTTTGGCAAGAATTGATAGTATCCCCGTATGTGGAAAAACAGGTACTGTACAGAATCCTCACGGCGAGAATCACTCTGTTTTTATTGCATTTGCACCTAAGGATAATCCCAAGATTGCCATTGCAGTTTTTGTAGAAAACTCTGGTTATGGTGGTACGTGGGCAGCACCAATTGCAGGGCTTATGATTGAAAAATATTTGAAAGGAAAGATTAGTAAAAACAAAAAGTGGATAGAAAAAAGAATGTTGAACGGTGATTTAATTCATAAATAATGCGAAAGAGTGGTTTTTCATTTGGTAATTTGGATTGGATACTAATAGGTATTTATTTGCTGCTAGTTTTATTTGGCTGGATAAATATTTATGCTGCAGTATATAATCAAGATCATAGTAGCATTATCGATATGTCGCAACGATACGGAAAGCAACTATTATGGATAGCAGCTTCATTTATTCTTATTCTATTGATTTTTATTATAGACCCTAAATTTTTTAACCAATTCTCGTATTTAATATATGGTTTCCATATACTTACGCTTATTGCTGTTTTGCTTTTTGGTAAAGAAGTGGCAGGTTCTAAATCATGGTTTCAGTTTGGAAGTATTGCAATACAACCTGCCGAATTTGTGAAATATTCCACAGCTCTTGCTCTTGCTCACTTTCTGAGTGGCATTAAGGAGCTTAAACTAAAACAAATAGTCATTTCTGGAGTAATAATGTTTCTGCCGGCGGCACTTATTGTCCTTCAGAACGACACAGGAAGTGCATTGGTTTATGTTTCTTTTATCCTGGTTTTGTATCGTATGGGTTTGCCTGGAGGTGTGTTTGGAGTGGGTTTTGTTATGGTTATATTAGCAATATTAGCACTTGTATTTAATACACTACAAGAGCAGATAATACTTACAGGTGTTATATTTAGTTTGCTTGCAGGCTTGTATTATTTTATGAGAAAGGGATTTTCTGCTATTATGAGATTGTTAGCCGTTTTTATAATTAGCTCAGGATTTATATTCTCAGTAGGTGCGGGCTTTAATAAGTTACAGCCGCATCAGCAAGATCGTATTGAAGTATTGCTGGGGCTTAAAGACGACCCCTATGGTGCTGGATATAATGTACATCAATCCAAAATTGCAATTGGCTCTGGAGAATTTACTGGAAAAGGATTTCTGAAAGGTACTCAAACAAAATTTGATTTTGTACCTGAGCAGAGTACAGATTTTATTTTCTGTACAGTTGGCGAGGAGTGGGGTTTTATTGGAGCTGCAGGAGTTGTTTTACTGTTTGTTGCACTACTTTCAAGGCTTATTTTTGTTGCCGAAAGACAGCGATCTAGCTTTGCAAAATATTATGGATATGGCGTAGCCTCAGTATTGTTTTTCCATTTTACAATTAATGTTGGAATGGTTTTAGGGCTGCTGCCTACCATAGGAATTCCCTTGCCATTCTTTAGCTATGGCGGCTCTTCATTATGGGCATTTACCATTCTACTATTTATATTTATAAGGCAAGATGCTGAAAGAATGAATTTGTTATAAAAATTATCTTAGAATAGTAACACTGCCTGTTTTATAATCTTCATTTTCGTTAGTTTCTTCATGAAGGTATTCCATGCGATAAAAATAAACACCATCTGTAACATCGCTGCCCTTATAGCGCCCATCCCATGTTTCGTCTTGATTAAAAGACTCAAATATTAGATCGCCCCATCTATTAAAAATATATAAGCGGTATATATCCAATCTGCAGTTAATAACCGGAAAAAATACATCATTTATTCCATCACCATTGGGAGTAAACGCATTTGGTATTGTAATTTGGCAATAGCAATCAATAGTGTGTACGGAAAAATAATCCTTATAGGTTTTGCATTTGTCAGTAATGTTTACCCAATAATCTCCAGAATCAACTATAACAATAGAATTATTAGTGCTCCCATTAAACCATTGATACTGATTTTGTGTGGGCAAAGTAATTAACCATTTATAGCCAATACAAAAGCTTGTATCGTTTATATCGATAATAGTTGTGGATGAATTATTTATATTAATGGTATCCGAATTACTACACATTGTATCACTTGCTACTACCCAATACTGCCCTGCTGTATTCGCCCATATACTAGGCTGATTGCTACCTGTGCTCCATATTATATTTGATAAAGTAGAAGGTATTTGAAGATTTATACTATCGCCATTGCAAATTAAGGTGTCATTGCCAAGGGTTATTTGTGGTAGTGCTATTGCCAATAGAGTTGTATGATTTATACTATCGCAACCGGCTACACTTAGCAACGAATCAATAATAGATGCTGGTGGATAGTATAAGTTTCCATTAATTAATATGGATTCGTTTAAACATACATTAATGGTATCGTAATAATTAGATGATGCTCCACTATTTGGATTCAGGCTTATTATTGTATCTAAAACCACAGTACAGCCTGTATTTGTTGCTTTAATATAAAAATCGGTAGAAGAAGTAATAAGCCCTGTGCTAAAAGAAATCGTATTGCAACCACCATTAATACTTCCT
>QMPB01000158.1 GCA_003648395.1 Bacteroidota bacterium | reverse complement strand
TATAGTTACGTATTTAAGAAACATAATATAACAGCTGAGCAGTTTAATACTAGTCTGAAATACTATTCTACAGAGGTAAAAGAAATGCAGGATATTAATGTACAGGTTGTTGAACGACTTACGCAAATGGAAAGTGAAGTTAAAGCCCAAAAGAAAGTGGAATAAAATTATTGATTAATTAACTCATTTTCCTCTAGCCATTTTTTTTGCTTAAAACAATAGTAAAATTCTAATATTATAGCTAATTTTGCAGAAGCATCATAACATATAATAAATTATGACAAACATCATTAAAGCAATAAGTAGAGATTTGATTAAGCAGGAGTTAAATGATGATACTTTTGTTAGAAGGACAAATAATGGAAATAAAGAAATTTTTATTTTTGACCATATAAGTGCTCCTAATACACTAAAAGAAATTGGTAGACTAAGGGAGATCAGCTTTAGGGATGCAGGAGGAGGAACAGGTAAAGAGCTTGATATTGATAAATATGACACTTCTGATATTCCTTTTAAGCAGCTTATGGTATGGGACCCTGAGCAAGAAGAGATTGTAGGTGGATATAGATTTCTTGAAGGACATGAGATACTAAAATCTGGTTTCGATAACCCTTCTACTCCTACTTCACACCTTTTTGAAATGAGTGATGAATTCAAAAAAGATTATTTGCCTTTTACAATAGAATTAGGACGATCTTTTGTGCAACCACTTTACCAGCCAAACTATAATCTTAGAAAAGGACTTTACTCACTTGATAATCTATGGGATGGACTTGGAGCGTTAATTGTTCAACAGCCACATATGAAATATTTTGGTGGTAAATTTACAATGTATCCAAACTTCAATAAAGAAGCACATGATATTCTACATTGCTTTTTAAATTACCACTTTGAAGATAAGGATAATCTACTTACTCCTTTGTTTAAACTTGGTTATAAAACAGATAAAATCGAAGAAATTAAGAAGTTGTTTCCAACTGATGATTATCTTATAAATTACAAAACCTTAAATCATAGTATTAGAAATCTTGGAGAAAATATTCCTCCTATGATAAATGCATATATGAATTTAAGCTCTACAATGAAGTATTTTGGGACTTCCCTTAATTCAAATTTTGGAGATGTTGAAGAATCAGGAATCCTTTTAACTATTAATGATATTTATGATCGTAAGAAGGATAGGCATGTAAATAATATTATTAAAGAACGAATTTAATAAAGACTTCTAACATGCAAATAAAGACTGCAATATTTACAAAAAGTAGTGCGAAATTATCGCAATGTCCCCCAATGGACATTCCTGAGTATGCCTTTATTGGTAGATCAAATGTTGGTAAATCTTCATTGATTAATGCTCTTACAAATCATAGTAAACTTGCAAAAACTTCTGGTAAACCAGGTAAAACTCAATTAATAAATCATTTCTTAATTAATGATGAGTGGTTTCTTGTTGACTTACCTGGCTATGGTTTTGCCAAAATATCTAAATCTATACGTGAGAATTGGGAAAAGCTAATAATGGATTACCTCTTTAAGAGAATGAATTTAATAAATACATTCATATTAGTGGACTCAAGGCATAAACCTCAAAAACTTGATACAGAGCTATTTGAGAAGTATGGCATGAATCAGTTACCATTTACCATTGTATTTACTAAAACTGACAAACTCACTAAGAATCAACTGGCAAAAAACATTGCCTTCTATAAAAAGTATCTTTTACAACAATGGGAAGAGCTCCCTCCAATAGTTATTAGCTCAGCAGTTGACAAAAAAGGATTGGATGAAATTCTTCAATCAATCAACAAAACTAGAATTAACTTTGATGCTAAATTAGTTCCAAAAGAGGATAATTAAGCAACAAAAAGTATTAATTATTTTATAAAATCACATCATGGCAAAATCAATTAAAGGAACAAAAACAGAACTAAACCTTCTAAAATCATTTGCAGGAGAATCTCAAGCAAAAAATAGATACGAATTCTTTGCTAAAGTGGCCAAGAAAGAAGGTTATGAGCAAATTTCTGCAATATTTACTGAGACAGCAGCTCAAGAACAGCAGCATGCAAAACGTTTCTTCAGATTTTTAGAAGGCGGAGATGTTGAAATTACAGCCACTTATCCTGCAGGAGTAATTGGTACTACTAAGGAAAATCTTAAAGCTGCTGCTGAAGGAGAAAACGAAGAATGGACTGATCTTTATCCTGAATTTGCTCGTATAGCAAAGGAAGAAGGATTTCCTCAAATAGCTGTTGCTTTTACTACTATTGCTACTGTTGAAGCAGAGCACGAACGTAAGTATTTGAAATTACTTCAAAATATTTCTGAGGACAAAGTTTTTGTAAAAGATGGAAAAGTTTGGTGGCAATGTAGAAATTGTGGTTACGTTTATGAGTCAGAAAAAGCTTTAGAAACTTGCCCTGCTTGCTTACATCCTAAAGCATATATGGAAGTTAGAGGGGAGAATTATTAGCAATATTTTGAACATTGATAACACTTATTTTAACAGATATACTCAGATTTTAAATTTGTAAAAGCCAGTAGAAAATTGTAAGAAATAGTAAAGTATTGAATGCAGTTCTTTACTATTACTTACAATGCTTTACTTATTTAAGAAATACATTGAAAGGAGTAATAATACTTTAGAAAAATTAATACAAAACAATTATAATGTTAATCATAGGAATTGCAGGAGGCTCTGGCTCCGGAAAGACAACAGTTGTAAAAGAAATAGTTAAAAGGTTGCCAAAAGATACTGTGGCAATTATTACTCAAGACTCGTATTATTACGATAATGGTAGTATTCCTGAAGAAGAAAAAAAGAAGATAAACTTTGACCACCCAAATTCCATTGAATGGGCTCATCTGATAAAACAGTTGGATGAAATAAAAGAGGATAAGGAAATTGAAATGCCAATTTACTCTTATCTCACTTGTGGTAGAGCTAAAGAAACCATTAAAGTAAAACCCAAAAGAGTTGTAATTGTTGAAGGAATACTTGTACTAACAAGTGCCGAACTCCGCAAAAGACTAGACATAATTGTATATGTAGACGCTGCTGCTGACGATAGATTAATGAGGATTATCCAACGAGATATGCAAGAGAGAGGACGGTCATTGATTCAAGCTTTAACACATTACGATAAGTATGTAAAACCTATGCATTTACAGTTTATTGAACCTACTAAGCAATATGCAAATATTATTATTCCTCAGGGTGGAAAAAACCATATTGGAATAGATATTCTGTCTCATAAGATTAAAGCAAGTATATAAATCTGATACGGAACAAATATTCATCTGATAAAGGGATTCTTTAGTAAAGAAACTCATATAAAAGCTCAAGGTATGAAGATGTATTTTTTAAAATGTATTTATGTCAAAATACATAATGTGTTTGTAGAGACTATTATTTCATAATTATATACCTCTGTCTTTGCACAAATAGTTCAACTGTAATGAAGAATTATTTATAGCATTTAATAAATTGCATGATGTGTTATTTGTTAATAGTCTCAAAAAGAAGATAATAGAATTAGGCGCCATTTTTTCACAAAAAAATAAAAAAATTAGTCAATTCAAATATTTTGATTAATTTTGCCGTCCAAATTACTAAAATATAATTATCAGTATGTCAAAGGGAAGATATAGGGTAAATCCAGAAACATTAGAGCTTGAAAGAGTTAAGTTGAAGGGTAAAGACTTTTTAAAGAGAGGTAGTTACTACTTATTGGGAGGAGTAGTGTTTGCGACTGTTGTATTATTTTTTGCATATACTTTCTTCGATTCTCCTAAAGAGTTGATGCTAAATAGGGAGAATCAGCAGTACGTAATGCAGTTAGAATTAATGAATAAGAGATTAGATCAACTTTCTTCTGTATTAAAAGACATAGAAGATCGTGATGATAATATTTATCGTACTATTTTTGAGGCAGAACCTATTCCCGTTGAAGAACGTAGTGCAGGTATTGGTGGTGTAGATAGATATAAAAACTTGAAAGGCTATAAAAATACTGAATTAATTACAAAAACAACGATTAAGATTGATCAGTTGAGTAGAGAGCTTTATGTTCAATCAAAGTCTTTTGACGAAGTATATAATCTTGCAAGAAATAAAGCTAAAATGCTTGCTTCTATTCCTGGTATTCAGCCGGTATCAAACAAAGACTTAAAGCGTATTGCTTCTGGTTTTGGATACAGAATTCACCCAATTTATAAGACCTTAAGAATGCATGAAGGTATAGATTTTACAGCTCCTATTGGCACTCCTATTTATGCTACTGGAAACGGTACAGTTGAAAGACTCAAAAGTAGAATGAGTGGTTATGGAAAAGTTGTAAAGATTGATCATGGTTATGGTTATGAAACTTTGTATGCACATATGAGTAAAATCATTGTAAGACCAGGTCAGAAAGTAAAAAGAGGAGAAATAATAGGCTATGTAGGTAATACAGGTCGTTCCACTGGTCCTCACTTACATTATGAGGTTATTAAAAATAAGAGACCTATTAATCCAGTGCACTTCTTTTATCAAGACTTAACTCCTGAAGAATATGAGAAAGTAATTGAGATTGCTTCTCGCCCTACTCAGAGTATGAGTTAAACTATAATTCTATTTATCTTTCTTGGGAAATAAGTGATTAGCGAATAAATCTATGTTATAGATTCTATTTAACTAGTAATTGTACTGTAGTTCTATTCTTTTGTTCGAGATACACTTTCCTGCTACCAATCAAATCATTTATTATCTGCTGATTGTAATTTCTTATTGTAATGAGTTCTAGATGTTCATTATAGCGAACTTTAAATTCTTTTTGTAATTCTGCAATAAAGTCAAGCATTGCCGGCCCTTTATTATCCATAATAATGGAAAAACTAATTGCTGAGTTTTGCATCATATTAGTTTTAAGACCAAATTTGCTAATGAGCTGAAAGATGTTGGATAAATTTTGTTCTGCAATAAAAGAGAAATCAGAAGCAGAGATTGAAATTAAAACTTGTTCTTTCTTAAAAATAAAGGAAGGAATTAGAGAATCAGAATATGTTCTAAATTGAATAGTAGTCCCCTCATAAGTTGGATTCAGGAATGATTTAATGTATAGTGGAATCTTTTTATTTTGAAGAGGTTGTATTGTTTTTGGATGAATAATACTTGCTCCATAATAAGCTAATTCAATAGTTTCTTTATAACTTATAGTGCCAATTCTTTGAGTGTTTTCAAAGTATTTAGGATCAGCATTTAGTAAACCGGGAACATCTTTCCATATTGTAATGTCCTCAGCATCTAATCCATAGGCAAATATAGCCGCTGAATAATCGGACCCTTCTCTTCCTAGGGTAGTTGGTTTGCCATTTTCAGATTTTGAGATAAATCCTTGAGATATTATAATATTATTATTATTGAAGCAAGGCTTTAATTCCTCAGATATTTTCCTAGTAATAATTTCCCATTTTACATTTGCTTCTCCAATATTATCGTCAGTAATTATATAGTCCGTTGCTTTTTTCCAATCACAAGAAAAAGACTTATTCTTTAGATAAGAGTAAACAATATGAGTTGAGAAAAGTTCACCAAAGCCTACTATTTCAGCATAGTATTCCGATTTTTTAGCGGTAGTTTCTGAATTAATAATTCTTTCTAGATTATCAAAATGTTTATTTAGTTTTATAAATGCTTCCTTATCTGTAGCAGGAATAAGTTTATTTAGAACGTCAATATGAAACTGCTTTATTTCATTGAATATTTCAATTTTTTGGGAGCTGTTTTCAATGAAAGTTTTTAGTAAATTTTCAAGGGCATTGGTAGTTTTAGCCATAGCAGATATTACCACCATGATTTTCTCAGAGTTGTACAGACTAAGAATTTCAGCTACATTACGCACTGCTTCCGCCGACTTTACTGATGCTCCTCCAAATTTGAATACTTTCATCTAAAACTGAATAAAATATAATACACAATAATAGTAATTATTATCTAACCATATTAGCTATACAAAGAAATAATACTAAACAGAGCAAATAACAAACTAGCTATTCCATTGGTAGTAAAGAAAGCCAAATTCACCTTTGATAAGTCATCGGCTTTAACCATTCTGTGTTGGTTGTAAAGAAGTCCAGTAAAAATCCCAGCTGCTATCCAATACCAGAAACCTGTATTTAATAAGAAACCTGCCGCAAATATTAGTATTGCAGAAATAATATGAAATATTTCCGATAATCGTAATGCTTTCTCTTTACCAACCATAGAAGGAATACTGTGTAAACTATGTTCTTTGTCAAATTCCTCATCTTGTAGTGCGTAAATAATATCAAATCCTGCTGTCCAAAAAAGCACTATAAAGCTGAAAATAATAGGGATAATATTATTAAAAGAACCAGTAACAGAAATATATGCACCAATGGGAGCAAGGGCTAAACCCAACCCAAGTACAAGATGACAAAGAGCAGTATATCTTTTGGTATAACTATAACCTAAGACCACAGCAAGAGCTATAGGAGAAAGATAAAAGGCAAGATTGTTTATCATCCAAGAAATACTAATAAACAGTACTGAATTTAAAATAACAAACAGTATAGCATTTCTTTCACTAATAACGCCAGAAGCTACTTCTCTATCTTTAGTACGTTCATTAATTTTATCAATATCTCTATCCAAATATCTATTGAACCCCATGGCGGCATTGCGTGCAAACACCATAGCAAGAGCTATATATATAAATTTTAAGTAATCAAAATCCAGATTATTGAGCCTTATAGCAAGAAAGAAACCAAGAAAAGCAAAGGGCATGGCAAAAATACTATGAGTAAATTTTACCATTGTGAAGTATTTCTTGATTTTTGCCATTACTTCTAATTAAAATATAAAGCATCAAAATTTTGATGCTTTATAAATAGTTTTTTTAGAGGACTCTATTTCATTTCAAACTGAGTTCCAGTCTCCTCAACTATTCTTCTATACCAAGCTTCTCCATAACCAGGCTGTTTAACATCAGGATTAGCCATTTTATAACCAGGTTGTATTTCTTTCTTGGTTTTGATATTACCATCCATAAACTTCATAAATAGATGTTGGTAAAGTGTTTTCCAAGCGGTGAAAGTTTCAGCAGCAACTTTCTGAGAATAATTAGAAATAAAGGCAACAGTTGCTTCTTTATTTTTACTTTCTAAAATAGTTTTAGCTTCTGCATCAATTTTGGGTATTTCACTAATAAATTTATCTTCTAATCTAGATTGTTCTTTTACAATATCAGGATGAATTCTGTCCCAAGCAGTATATGCAAAGTTTTCAACTTGATTGAAAGCCCAGAAACCAGAGGTCTCACTCCATTCCATCATAGAGCCATTTCCTACTTTAAAATTCTCAGGAGCAGAGGTCATACTTGTATAGAAAGGCATATAAACAGTTCCAGAAGGATCGTCAACACCCCACCAAATAATACCACCAATACCATCAGGCAGCCAAGATCTCATTTGAGCTATAAAAGTAAAACCTGTTTGCTGAGTAGCTGCAGCTCTCTCATTACAATATGTTTTACCATCAACTTTCCAAGTTAAACCTCTCCAACGATAAGGAAGATGAAAAGGGCCAGCACCAATATCTTTTGACATATCTAGTTCTGTTCCTTCTAAGTGGTCACGTAAAAAGCCCATCATATCTTTTACAGAAACCTTATGATCAGGCTTTATGTAAAGAGGCAAACGATTAGAAGCATATCCATTCTCGCCGCTGTGTTGTACATTCCCTTTTACATATTCCCAATATGCTGCATTATTATTCACTTCTTTATTTACAACATGAAACATAGAATAAACACGCATTTCGCAGAAGCGAGCTCCACCAAAATCAACTGGAGCATAAGTGTCACTAAAACTAAAATCTTTATTTTTACCAGTAAACCATTGCTTTTCACGAGCGAAAGAAATTACATCTTTACTGTTGAAAAACATAGCATCTTCTTTATCCCATTTATTCTTTTTTTGATAATCGAAAGTAGTAATACGAGCTTGGTTAGCATGAGCCGATACATAACCATCAGGGATACGAGCAGCAACCCAAACAGCACCTTTCTGACCTTGACCTTTACCAATAACTTCCATTATCCAAACCTCGTTCTTATCAGCGATAGAAAAAGATTCTCCTTCGCTATAATAACCGTATTTATCCATCAAATCAGTCATTAACTTTATAGCTTCACGAGCTGTTTTTGAACGTTGCAAAGCAATATATATTAGACTACCATAATCCATAATAGCGCCATCTTGATGATGTAATTCTTTACGACCACCATAAGTAGTTTCTCCTATACTTACTTGGTGTTCGTTAGAATTTCCAACTACATTATAAGTTTCGGCAGCTTGTGGAATTTGTCCTAATTTCTTTCCAGTATCCCACTCATAAATATCTAACATGCTTCCCGCAGGCCATTTTTGTGCTGACCAATGGTATAATTCTCCATATAGTACGTGAGAATCAGCATTATAACTAATCATTGTAGAACCATCTACACTTGCTCCTTTGGTAATTAAATAATTTGTACAGGCTTTAGATTGTTGTATTCCAAAAACAAACAAAACAGCCATTAGTAACGATAAAGATTTGATATT